>WAOZ01000079.1 GCA_015520975.1 DHVE2 group archaeon
CCAATAATGAATCCCAACAGAAATCTATTTTACCTATTAACATATGCACGGTGGTGAAAAAGTTAAAAATATACGCTGCAATACTGCTAATCCCGCTGCTCGGCGGTACTGCTGCCAGATTGCTTCGCGTTGTGATAGCATTTATGCTTCGCGATTCAGGGCTATCCGTTTTCGAGATAACGCTCATGTTCTCATCGTTTATGCTTTCACGGGCATTATTCTCTCCTATCATAGGGCACATCGCAGATAAGGGTGCAAAGCGCTACATTATAGTCATCATCGGTTTTGCAGGGTTGCTTATAGATGCGGTTCTATACTTACATGTTTCCGTGCTGGGTATATTCATTCTGCGAATTATGGATGGGATCTACGGTGCCATGGTATGGCCTACTATGCAGGCATTCGTGCATTTTTCATCACCAAAAGGACTCAAAGCAAGAATAATGAATTTGTACTTTGTTATGGGGGCGCTGGGTATGTCCGTGGGGTATCTCATTTACACATCTCTCTTCGGTAATGTCATCTATGCCGTTTATCTGCTCGTAGTTATATATTCTGTGGAGATAGCCACATCCTTTGTATTTAAAAACACAGTGTGCGAGGAATGCTCCGAAAAAAAGCAATCTGTTGCACAGAGAATTGATATGAGCTTACATGCACTCACATTTTTCTTTGGAATGTATATGTCTCTTGGCAATGAAGTTCTTCTGTTCTATCTTGCAGAGGTGATCGGACTTGGAAAAATAGACTCTACCTTCGTTCTCTTTCTCACCGGAATACTTGCGCTTGGAGGAAGTATATTGGTAAGCTATGTTGCGGATAAAAAAGGATTTTCCACATCGCTAATCCTCCTCGGTATTCTGGCTCCTCTCGCATCGGTGCTGATATCCATAGATTATATCTATGCCGTGCTGGCGGGAGTGCTCTTGTTCTTCATAGCCGGCAGAGCGTTTATGCCAGTGTCCAGGAGTTTCACAGCATCGCAATCCAAAAAAATAGGTACTTCACTTGGATTTATTAATCTCTCCTCAAATATGGGCTCGGTCGTGGGGCCGCTCATAGGTGGAGTGATGATGGATACCTTCTATACCCAACAAATCGGTGTCTTCACACTTGTCGGTATGACTTTCGTTATTATCTCGCTAATAATATCTTTTCTAACTGCAATTTTCATAATGCGTACCAGAATGGGCTAATCTTTATTTATCAAAATCAATTCCCCAAACGGTGTGAAAATGAGCGACAGCGACGAAGCGCGGAGAAAATACGAATTCAAAAGATATCTGGAAGAAATAGAGAAATACACGGGTAGAGGTACGGAGCTCATATCCGTGTACATTCCGCCAAAAAGACCAATTTCGGATGTTGTATCGTATCTCCGTGAGGAGTACGGCACCTCCGCCAATATAAAAAGCAAAACAACGAGAAAGAATGTTATGAGTGCCATAGAAAGCATAATCTCACGCCTCAAATATTTTAAAATGCCTCCACCAAACGGGCTTGTGGTGTTCGTTGGCCATGTTCAGAAACGCGGGGACCAGACAGAAATGGTTTCGTATGTTCTGGAGCCTCCTGAACCAGTGCAGTCATTCATATACCGTTGCGATTCTAAATTTTTCACAGAGCCCTTGAAATCAATGCTGGGTGATAAAGAGGTTTACGGATTAATCGTTATAGACAGAAAAGAAGCAACGATAGGTTTTCTGAAAGGTACCAGAATTGAGGTTGTGAAACATCTTGAGAGCATGGTGCCGAGCAAGCATCATCAGGGCGGACAATCGTCACGAAGATTCGAGCGTCTAATCGAGCAGGCGGTTCATGAGTTTTTCAAAAAGGTGGGGGATAAAGCCAATGAGGTATTTCTTTCAGAGAAAAAGTTGCGGGGAATACTTGTTGGCGGCCCCGGCGGCACAAAGGATATGTTTCTCAAGGGGGATTACCTTCATCACGAACTGAAAAAGAAAATAATCGATGTTTTCGATGTCGGATACACGGATGAGTACGGTCTTCATGAACTCGTTCAGAAAGCCGCAAAAACGCTTCAGGATATGGAAATATTCAGGGAAAGACAGCTCTTGAATAGATTTTTCAGGGAGATTAAAAAACCCGATGGGGGCCTGGCAGTATACGGTGAAAAAGAGGTCAGAGATGCCCTTGAGAAAGGCGCAGTTGAAATTCTCTTGATTTCAGAAGGGATGCGGAAATACCGGGTCACATGGCGCTGTCCACAGTGCGGGAAAGAGATACGGGAAACGGTGAAGGGAAATATTCCTGAAAAAACATGCCCTGAATGCAATGTGGCAATGGAGGTTGTGGATAAAAAAGATGTTATTGAAGAATACTACGAAATAGCGGAACAGTTTAACACACGGGTTGAACTAATATCCGATGAAAGTGAAGAGGGGAAAATATTTGCCACCGCATTCGGCGGCATAGCGGCGCTATTGAGGTATAAACTGTGATCTCTGCAGTTTTTATTTTTTAAGTGTCATCACCACAACATCTCGCACCGAGCGCATTGTCTCGAAAGGCATTATGAGTCTTCCCTGCGCGTCTTTCTGAAACTCTCTCGTTTCCAGATCTTCGGCGGGAATTATGAGCACATGCTTTATCTCACCTGTCTCTGTATCCACCACGAAATTATCTATCGTTCCGAGAATGATGCCATCATCCGTCATAGCTGTCTTTCCTCTCAGTTCAGTCACAAACTTCTTCATTTTTCCTCACCTCACGAGTAGTAACCCAAATCCTCCTTCTTTTTATTTCGAACACCTTTACTCAATTCTAACCCAATGCTTTCGTAGTATTTTATAGTTTCCTCATCCAGCGAGGGATGCACAATTTCCATAGCCGCCATAAAATGTCTCATTTTGACCGTATCTGATTTTTCGCGTATGGCTACCATGCCTGCTTCCCTGCAAAGGTTTTCTAAGTCTGCACCTGTGTAATACTCTGTTTTTCTGGCAAGCAATTCTAAAGAAACATCCTCTCCAAGAGGCATATTTTTCGTGTGAACTTTCAGTATCTCCAATCTTGCCTTTTCGTTGGGTGGCGGAATGTACAGGATTCTGTCTATCCTTCCGGGTCTCAGCAGTGCTGGATCAACGATATCAGGTCTGTTCGTTGCCGCAATAACCACCACGCCTTCCAAAGTTGTGAGTCCGTCCATGGATGTCAGAAGCTGGTTAACAATTCTTTCGGTTACACCAGAGCCCAGCGAATATCCTCGCCTGGGCGCTATTGCATCTATCTCGTCAAGGAATACAACGCAGGGTGCTGATTGTTTTGCTTTTTTGAATATTTCGCGTATC
>WAOZ01000080.1 GCA_015520975.1 DHVE2 group archaeon
AAATAATTTCGAAGCTGGGTAGCGCCTTTCTCAGTGATAAAAACAGCGGTTCTCGGTCTATCTTTTATGACTTTTTTAATCTTAACATATCCGAATTTTTGGAGAGTGCGCAAATGCGAATCCAGATTCCCGGGGGATATATCCAGCACAGATACCAGCTCTGAAAAAAGAGCCTTACCTCTTGGAAGGAGATAAATCATTATCCCCAAGCGTAAGGGGTTACCAAGCACATGCTTTTTTGCAAGTTCCTTAATTGAATCCATACCTTCACCCTGAGTACTTAAATGTGTTATAGAGATACAGCACCACAGTTAATCCATATCCCACCACAACCGCCATCCCTGCATAATACATGGGGTTAACATCCACATAGAGTATGAGTGGTATACTCAGCGCGGGTATTAATGTCCCCGGATACATTTCTGGTTCAAATTTATGATACGAAATTTTTACAGATATGATCATACCCAGATTCGCCAGTGAAATGAAAGAGAGAAGTCCTATCGCCAGTGCCTGAAAATATTCTAATCCTGCTGAGAGTAAACAATTCGGAACTGCAAACCACCCTATCACAGAAGCGATGATCCAAGAGAGCGATATACCAATAATATGCTTTCTGGAAGACTTGGAATTCCCCCAGAGCGATTTTATCCTTTTTATAATCATCCCGGATATTATGAAGTATATGATAAATCCAATAACCCAGTATATGGCGGTATATACAAAGTAATTGCTCTCTATCACACCTATAAGGAGATAATAGCCGGCCATAATGACAATCCACACCTGATAGGTCAGAGCAGCGTAAACCTTACGGGACAGAATGAGTTTGTTTTCGACTTTTTTCAGAACTTCCTCAAGTTCGCTCATAGGAATCCCCATTATGTATATGCATCGACCGTATTTAAATCCCCGAGTTATTCTCAAATTCAGAATTTATGGCCGTATTAAATATTGTTTTGTGTTAATGGATAATATGCACACACTTGAACTCAAACATGTGAGCAAAAGCTATAACGGCACCAAAGCAGTGGATGATGTATCGTTCTACATAGACGAGGGAGAGATATTCGCATTACTTGGCCCCAACGGAGCCGGAAAAAGCACCATACTTAGAATAATAGGAGAGGGCATAACTCATGAAGGACAAGTTCTGATGTACGGTGGAAGAATAGAGCGCTGGAAAATAGGCTATGCTCCGCAGGATGGGCTTCTTTATCAAGATCTAAGTTCGAGGGATAATATGATATTTTACGCTCTTCTCAAAAAAGTTTCTGTAAAAAAAGCACTGGCTCTGATGAGAGAATTCAACATACCAAACAAAAAGGTGAGAGAGCTCAGTGGTGGAATGCAGAGACGCCTGAGCATTGCAATCGCGCTTATAGGCGATCCAAAAATACTTATTCTGGACGAGCCCACCGTAGGGCTTGATGTGAAATCCAGAAAAGAGATATGGAAAATAATAAAGGATATGAAAAATGAGGGAAAAGCCATACTTCTAACCACGCATTACATGGAAGAAGCTGAGACCCTCGCAGACAGAATAGGAATAATAAACAGGGGCAAAATAATAGCCATTGATACTCCGGAGAACCTGAAAAAGCTGGCAAACATAAAAAGCGCAATAGTTGTGAAAGGTGAGTTTGAGCATATGCCGCAGGGATTCATCAAGGAGAAAGACAGCATCGTGAAATTTTCGGATAATCCCAGAGAGGAACTTTCCAGAGTTGTCAATACCCTATCCAGAATCGGCAAAATAAAGGAAATTTTTGTGAGAGAACCCACGCTTGAAGATGTATTTCTAAAACTGACAGGAAGGGGGTTGATAGAATGAAAGGTATAATCGCATTTTTCTGGAAGGATATGAAAGAATTCTTCAATTCCAAAGAATCAGTATTCTGGGTATTCATATTTCCCGTGATATTCGGCGTATTTTTCGCTTCCGTGTTCGGAGGAACCACCACTCCTGAAAACATTCCTGTTGGCTATGTACCTGAAACGGGAAATAGTACAATGTCTCAGTATTTCATTGACGGTATGAAAAACGTGAGCATCCAGAATCATAAAATATTCGACATCCACCAGTACATCAACGAGAGCGAGGGAATGAACGCACTCAAAGACGGGAAAATAAAAGCGCTCCTAATCTTCGACAGAAATTTCACCGAGAATATGAGTTACGGTGAGATGAGAATCAAAGTGGTGTTTGACAAGAGAGATCTGCAGGATTACCAGATTGTCAGCGGTTCCGTATTATCATACATATCTGCCTTCGAAGACAGGGTGAGAGATGCCAGAATAAACATCACGGTGGAATACGCTGAAGAGTACGGCAACATAACACTTTCAGAAGACGAGCTTAAGAACTATCTGCATTCTATGACATATCCAATTCAGACACAATTGG
>WAOZ01000081.1 GCA_015520975.1 DHVE2 group archaeon
GACGAGGATGTTGATAAGTTCATAGAAATTTTAAAGAAGAAAAAGAAAATATCCTATCCTTAATTCTTTAATTTTTTACCAGAACTGCAAGATCAGAAAAATCAAAGGAATAATAAAGAGCATAAACATCAGTAGAATAACCATCGTGATGAGATGATTTATGTGTTTCGTATCGTTGCTGAATATTATTGGAAATGGCCCTATTAATACAATTCCGCTGAATTCCGTTTTCCTGTTCTGCTGTAAATTCTCATTAAACTCATCTAAGGTATAATGAGGATCCCCCTCACCGCTGGATGCTGTGCGGATAATTTCGTAAAACGGTTGAAAAAACAGCAGCAAAAATCCCATAAAAAGGAGTAACGCTCCGATTGCACCGGTCAATCCGCTGGCATAAAATACAGGGAATATAAACACAAGTGTAACTCCTCCCGAGCCGCTCAATGCTGCAAAAATCATCAGCACAATCCCGGCTGCTATCAGCACAATTCCCCACGGTATTTTCATAGAGCCTCACCTTAATCTATGACCGCATTGCCTGCAAAACCTGTCTTCGGAGCTTACCTCGGCACCGCAGTTGGGACATTCGAAGATGAAAACCAGTTTTGCACCGCAGTTCCAGCAGAACTTATCCTCTTCGCGCACGACGGCATTGCATTCTGGGCATCTGAGTCCTTCCTCTTCTACGGATTCAATATCCTCTTCTTTGTGAGGTATGATAGCAAGCTCTTTGCTCTCCACATCTCCGATAATTTTACGGGTCTGGATTTTATTTGACTCTGTGGGTATCTCCCCAGTATCCAGTATTTTCCCGCTTTTTATCGCCAATCTGAGCGCTTCCGTGTAATCCTCTCTGAAAAATGCGTCCTTTGCCTTCTGTAGATACAGCGCTGCAACTTCCCAGATCTCCCCTTTTTCCGCTTTGAGAAGTTTATCTTCAACGACTTTTATCTCAAACTTAGACTGGAGATAATTTTCCGGCAGTTTTTTTATGAAATCTTTAACCTGTGGGGGCATCTCCTCTTTTTTAGGTGCACTCATCTCTATCCTTTTCATTATTTCCAATTCCCTTGCAACCTGTGGGCTTAATCCGTCCTCCACACGCTGCTCATCTCTCATCCTCAAAAGTATGCGTTTTGCATTGTTTGCAATTTCTATACATTCCACATATCTACTGGAATCGTAAGCAACCATGGCTTTTCTGAGCATACTATCCACAGACGATGTATCGTACCCTTTGTCTCTCATAAGTCTCGCCATGTTCCTGACCATCTGCATCTGATTGTATGCTTCCTCCTCAACATCTCTTTTTTCCCGTATTACTGCACTACCTTTTTTGATTCTTTTAAGATAAATCATGAGACCCACCACTATACCGAGCAAAATAAACATGGCTATGATAATCATAATCAGATCATTCATACGGATTTCCTATTTGAAAAACAGATATAAAAAACTTTTGAGGTGTTAACCCCAGTTTCGTGGATTCTTAAAAATGATGTGTTTGAGAATTCGGTGTTATTTTGTTTCAAAATCGTAGCAAAAAGTAATTTCCGGGGAAAAAGAAATATATATAGGTAGGATATAAAGGGGTGCATGCTCTTCTCTAAGCGTGTTCAGGAGATGCTTCCCTCAAGCACCCTCGCACTAGTGGAACTTGCAAACAAATTCAGAGAACGCGGTTATGATGTTATATCCCTCGCTGTTGGTGAGCCCGATTTTACAACCCCCCACCATGTTATAGATGCTGCGTGTCGTGCGATGTATAGCGGTAAAACACATTATACACCTCCAACGGGCATAAAGGAACTTAAAGAGGCAATAGCCGAAAAGTACAGAAATGAAAACGGTGTGGATGTTACGCACAAAAATGTCATTGTGACCCCTGCAAAACTCGCTATATTTATATCCGTGGCAAGTTTCATTGATCCGGGCGATGAGGTTCTTATCCCTGACCCCGGTTGGGTCTCGTACAGGGAGATGATACATTTTGCCAGAGGCAAGCCCGTGGGGGTCAGGCTCGATGAATCGAAGGATTACAGGCTCGATATAGATGACCTAGTGAATAAAATAAATTTCAAAACCAAAGCGCTGATAATAAATTCACCTTCCAATCCCACGGGTGCAATTCTGAAGCATGAGGACATCAAGGCGATAAGGGATGTAGTTATGGATTTTGATCTCGTTCTCATAAGCGATGAAATTTATGAAAAAATAATATACGAAGGAGAGCACATATCTCCTGGAGTTTATGATGATCTGATGCATTACACGATAATTGTAAACGGTTTCTCAAAGAGCTATGCTATGACTGGGTGGAGAATCGGATATCTCATTGCACCAAACAGATTCATACCTCAGCTGGAAAAGGTGCAGCAGCACACTATTTCGTGCGCTCCGAGCATGGCACAGTACGCCGCGCTTGAAGCCATCAAAGATCACGAATCTGTGAGGAAAATGGTCGCCGAATTCAGAAAGAGAAGGGATTTTGTGTATGAGGAACTTTCAAAAATAGAAGGCTTGCATGTTAAGAAACCGCAGGGTACATTTTACATATTCCCCAAGTATGATTACGAGATAAAATCCGCTATGCTCGCTGAGGAGCTTATGCGTAAAAAACAGGTGGCGATAACCCCTGGTTCAGCGTTTGGAATGTACGGAGAGAATCATTTCCGCATTTCTTTCGCCACATCTTTAGAAAATCTCAAAGAGGGAATTAGAAGATTAAGGGAGTTCCTTTCGGAGATCTGATTTATTTTCCGATCTTTCTTTGGCGCTTTTCTTTTTAGGTAAAAAATAAACACCTATTACGACGCTTATTATTATAAATCCAATTAGAGGTATAAAGCTTCCCAGAGGTATATCCAAGAATACCTTGTAATTTGTCCACGCAGGATTGTCGTTGACATTGATAAACACCCCTGTCTCCTTCTCGCCGCTGGAATATACCAGAAGCAGATGTATTTCATATATACCCGTTCTGGCATTTTGGGGTATAACAACGGTTATTGTCCCCTCAGTTTTGTTGTTCAGAATTAGCACCTGAGGATTTGTGTAAAATTCATCTGCAAAACCATAGTATAACCGCGCATTTTCAAGAAACTCTCCTGAGATGGTGAATTTGATCTCAATCTCCTGTCCCGGAGTGAACACACCAGTCACATACGCGGATTGCGTTAATATGTATGCAGAAATGCCAACCGGCGTGCCGAGATTTATCGTGGAGAAGGAAGATACAAAAAACACTCCTTCAACAGCGTAAACAATGACCTTATAACTTTGCGGTGCGTATTTGGGAACGGTAATATCTATACTGGTATCCTGTGTCGTGATTGATGAGATCAGCACATAACCGCTACCGAAATCGGCGTAGATGTTGTAAATAAATGTTGCATTGTTCATAACAAAGCTTTTGAAGTTTATGAAGCACTTGATCTCCGAGTTTGCGGTATACCACGGTTTATCGAAATACACCGTGATCAGGCCATATTTCACCGTTATGGCTCTATGGAGCACCTGAAGTAAAGATGTTGAGTTGTAAACTCTGCAGAATATATCAAGTGAGCCAGAATAGTTTTTGGGAATAACATACTCCAAAGAATTACTCTCACCAAAGTATCTTTTTAAAAGCTCTCCACCTTTTCCGAAGATTTCAAAGAGATAACGATATGTGTACCCATTATTTCCTCCATCAACCCTCAAAGAGAGCGTTTCCCCAGATAAAAATGTATCATTAAGGCTTTTGGTTGATGCAAAATAGAACATATTTTCATAGGATATTACGAATGTGTAATTTTTGATTTCCCCCGCAATATCCGATGTTATGATGACTTCCGTGCCCGTGGATAAATCTGGAATTTTAAAATAATAATACCCCCGTCCCAGAGAGTCCAGTACAAGAGGATTTGTGATGTTGAAACAGGTTGTATTGTAGACAGTGCAGGAAATATATTTAACGGTAAGTCCAGGAACCGGAGATGAGAAGATCACTCTGGCATACGCTCCCGGCCTGAAAATTCCCGTAAGAGGATAAACATACATCTGATATGTGTAAGATTCCACGGGAACTACGGTTACCAGCACCGTGTTTTCGGCGGAAAGATTGTTGTATGTGTAATTCAACCGTATTTCATAGGTATTGAATACAAAGTTATATGTGTCCAAAGGGATCGTTATCGTCCCCGAAGGAGATGTCAAATTTCCCCTTAGAATAACAGTATTATTCGTAACAGGCGATAATGTCCATGTTCCCGTCCCCCCATCTGGTGCTTCTCCATTTTGAAGATAAACATAATAAGTGAGTTTTATAGACTCACTCGTGAGATACGCATTTTTTGATAACACCATTTCCACTACGAGGTTTTTAGAATCTGATGGCATATACGCGAAAGAATTAAATGATGCAATCACGACAATCGAACATAACAGTATCGGCAGTTTTTTAATCAACGACATTAAAAAAGGTATTAATGTGTTGCATATTTTAATTTTTCCTTAAAAAGCAACATCATCACCAAAAAACAAACAGAAAAGTTAAGAAAAAAGAGAGGGGTGGCGGGTCAGCGTGATTATTGAGAATTTACCTCTTCTTGATGATTACCGCAGCCGCGATGATCGCTATCACCGCTATGGCTATACCTGCGATCATAAGTGGGTTGCTCGTCACCGTGGTGATTACATCTGTGCTCTGGCTCTCAATATCAATCGTGTGAGTGCTGAAGTGCGGTATGTACACAAGGACACTCACATAATCGCCGTTATCCACGACCGCGTACTTTGCCTCGGTGCCTCCAGCCATCACATCATCAACGGTGGTCTCTTTTGCCATCTGACCGTCAAATTTGACTATTATTTTGTGCTGTGCATCATACTGAAGGTCTTCTTTGTTGGCGTTGATAACCATAACCTTTCCTTCCGAATTCTCGGATGAAACTTGCAGTTGAAGTCTGTTTCTTTCCTGTACCTTAACCTGAACCTGGAACTGATAGCTGTAATTCACAAAGTCGTGGGTTCCGTTGCATACGCACAATTCGCCTGCAACCTTTCCTTCCTCAATTCCTTCCATTATTTTGTTCCTTATCTGCTTGGGTACTTTCCATTCCGTGGTTCTTACGAACACAACGCTTCCCGCGTGTACTGAATAGTTGCCATATTCGTAGCCAAGTTCGCCGACTTTAACTGTTACGGTGTTTCCGTTAACTTTTGCCACACCGTTGGATATCAGAAGTAGACCATTTATTGCACCGCTCAGATACACAGTCCTATTCTCAACGCTCGCTGTGATTCCGTCTGCAAGCGTGTATGTTATCGTGTCCTGGCCGTACACCACGATCTGAAGTATCCCGGCGGGATTGTCATGCGCGTGTATGTATCTCCACATAAAGTTCATATCCACAGGCACACCGTGAGATACATTCCAGCTGAATGTTGAGCCAACACCATAGTAACTCAGTATGGCACCCATCGTCGTTACACGGCCCTGGGTTTCGTTCGCATAGCTCACGCTTGTAAATACTGTCGTATTGCTCACCGTGTAATTCTTAATTTCACCTGTGACAGGATTTATCGTGAAATCCACAAAGTACCCGTTTGCTACACCGTTGTTGTAGTTGAAAGAGCCTATGTAATGGTTCTCCTTATTATCGTACATATCTCCCGGCATAGGTCCCGCTGATGCCAGCACTGCAACACTCGGTATCGCCAGCATCATCATTATTGTCAATATCCATACCTTCTTCATTTTTCATCACCGATTGTTTCATCTCATAGTGTATATAAAGGATTTGTGGTACAAAAATCGAAGATTGGTACATTCTTTGAATATTCGAGCCTTGTACCAAAACCCATTTATTAATATATTCAATAATGTTTAACTGTGAAGATGAAAGTCGCTCTCGTTATGGCAGTATTATTCGTGCTACTCATACCCGCTTTCACAGGTGCTGTAGAATCCTCCATACACAGGTTTAGATACAAGTATGCAAGCTTGGAATTTGGGGGTGCTAACAGCACGCTATCCATCATAATTAATGGAACTCAAAAATTTAACATATGTTTTAGAAAAATTTATGTGGGTACATTACCCGCTAATCCAAATATTCCCGCGAATATATTTTTTGGATCTGCAGATCTAAGCAATATGAATATTGTTGTGGATCGCGGTCGTACAAAGGAATACGGTAATTACACGCATGTCAGAATGTGGAAGAACATTACTCTGAGAAGCATGTTTTCATCAACAGCATATGTTCTCGTAAACATAGATTTCTATATTGCGGAGAGAGAGTATTACAAAAAGAATATCCACATCGGGAACGATACCATTCGATTTGATATACACATAAAAACAAATGCAAAAGACAGTTTCGTGTTTTTGGAGCAACAAATCTCTGCATACTCAGGATCGGTACCAATGGTGCCTCTCGAACACACAACCGGTGATTCATGGACAAAAATAAGAAAGATGACCAATCCTGTCGAACACTATTTTTCTGAGGACGAAATGGGTGTTGTGGGATTCGGTGAGAATATGGCTAATTTCGAGCTTATGTGGGATTATGACAACATACAGACTCTTTACAAGTATTCGGATGATACATTCTCAATATTTTTCGCATTTCCAAACACACAGGATATAGTCCAAGATCCATACATAAAACTGCCTGTACCTTTGATTCCAATACCTGGCGGAGAGATTGTTAACAAAACAGTGAATTTCGTTATGGATCATGCAATATCTTTGGGCATAGGTATAGGGATCGCTGCAATCATCGTGGCCGCACCGATAATCGTTCGAAAAATTCGTTTGTAGTTGAACAAACTACAAAACCTTTAAAATCCTTTTTATCTCTCCTCTTTACTGGGGATTCATATGTATGTGATACAGTCACCAAAACTAAAAAAAGGTCTGCCAAAAGAAACGAAGAGCATATGCCCTGTGTGCCAGAAAGTCATTCCTGCAACGATTTACGAAGAGGATGGAAAAATATGGTACAAAAAAACCTGCCCTGAGCACGGAGAATTCAAGGATATTTATTACGGTGATGCGGAAGTCTGGCACTGGATGGAAAAATGGGGAATAATACTGGATGGAATAGGCCCAGAATATCCGGAAATAACAAACGGATTCGAGAAAAAACATTATTCATTCACAGCGCTTGCGAATCTTGACCTTACCAATAGATGTAATTTGAAATGTCCTATATGTTTCGCAAATGCAAACGCTGCAGGATATGTTTATGAACCTGATTTTGAAACCGTCGTAAAAATGATGGAGCATCTTCGCGCGGAAAGACCCGTTCCCACCCCCGCCATACAGTTCGCTGGTGGAGAACCCACCATCTACCCACATTTCTTCGAAGTTATCAAAAAAGCAAACGAACTCGGATTTTCACAGGTTCAGGTGGCCACAAACGGAATACTCATAGCCAAAGACCCGCAATTCGCTCAGAAGATGGCCGATGCTGGTATGCACACAGTATATCTGCAATTTGATGGCTTCAAAGAGAGCACATACATTCAGGCAAGGGGCGTGAATTTACTACCACTTAAAATGAAGGCTATTGAAAACCTGCGAAATGTAAAACCCAAACCCCTCGCCACCGTGCTCGTTCCCACCGTGGTTAAGGGAATAAATGATGACGAAGTCGGCAAAATCGTCGAATTCGGATTGAAGAATCTGGATGTTATCAGAGCCGTTAACTTTCAGCCCGTATCGCTCTCCGGCCGAATCCCTCAGGGTGAGCTGCTGAAAATGAGGTACACCACAGGAGACCTTATAAGAGACCTCTCTGAGCAAACGGATTTCATAGAAAAACAGGACTTCTTCCCGATTCCAGTAGCTGCGCTGTTCGCTGAACTCGCATCTCAGATTTTCAA
>WAOZ01000082.1 GCA_015520975.1 DHVE2 group archaeon
TCTATGTGACGGCGTACGATTCAGCGACGGGAGGCAAAGGCAGTGGAGCAACGGTGGTGGATGACACGGTTGCAGGACAGCAGGTGGACATAACGCTGAGTGCGGCGCCGGTGCCAGAACTGAGCGTGTATATGCTGCTCGTGGTATTTGTCTTCCTGATCTTCCTCCGCCGCCGATAGGTTTTTATTTTTCTTTTATTTTTGAGCATGTGGTGATGCCTTTTGTTCTCAAAAAGAAATGAGAAGTTGCTTGCGATTATAGGAATAATCGTTGTGGCCGTGATGCTGATTGTTATCGTTATGAATCCAGTCGGGGGTAGGGTATGGAATGAAATTATCCAGATAACACATGCAGACGATTTGGGTTATTCCCCGGTATATATTGAATATGCTGGTCAGAAGTATTTTTTCTATATTGATCGGGGAAAGGCCACCCCAGATAGAATCGCCTATATGACCGGTGATTTCGGTGCATTTTCATCGCCCAGCATAATACTAAACAATTCTTCATATCGGCCAACAAAGCTGTGGACGGCTATATCCAACGATAAGTTGTTTCTGCTGTGGCTTGATACGCAGCGAGAATTGGCACTTAGATATATGATATTTGATGGGACTTCCTGGAGCGCTCCTAGGAATCTCACGCTGGGTGAGCATTTCAGCGTCAGTAATATTGATGGAAAAATCTATGTGCTTTATAAAGGGGCTGACGGCAAATTATATATGCTCATTTATAATGGTCGCTGGTTTAAGGAGAATATAAATGCAAATGGCGATTATCCGGTTATCGCAAAATCCGATATGGTATACTATATTTTCTGGGTTAATTCCACTGGAATATATGCTTCATCGTATTCCGATGGCTCTCTTGGGATACCCATAAAAATTCTGTCTCTTAAAAGAGTTGTCGGATACGATGTATTCTCCTATGGCGATTATTTTTATCTCACCTGGAATGATTATCTTGGTGATGGCAATTACGAGATTTTCGCCACAAAGTTCATTTTATCTGGAGGTGAGAAACTCACATCTTGGAGTGACAGGGTATCCTATGGAGATGGATTATCCACGAATTCTCATATTGTGGTGTACCATTCAAAGATTATTGTTGTATGGGAAGATGACAGATACGGAAAAACAGCTATTATGCTCCGAATAAAAAATGAAGGCATATGGTCCGATGAGTACCGTGTAAGTCCGGAGGATATCACTTCGAAACAGCCTGATTTGTATATTGTCTCTGATAAACTTTACCTTTTCTGGGAGGAATACACGCTTCCGTCGAATGTGTGGGGAACTGTTCTTACAATCTAAAAACTTTATTTTTCATCAGAAGTTTTCCCATAGGTTTAATATATATTATGTCCAATTTCTTTTTTGGTGGCGCACAGGTATAAGAGCTACAAGGTATATCGTGTCATCGTACTGAATATGTTAGTCCAGGCTCTCGATATTAATCTATATCAGAAAGGACTGGAAAATAAACTTGATGTTATTCTTGCAAATGCGGATTATGAGATAACGAAATCCGATGTGCGTCACGAAATACGAAGCAATCACAAGATGACAGAAAAGGTTCTCAGAGAACTTGAATCGGAGGGTTTGATAGAACTTGTGAAGAAAGATAGGACCACGCTTGTTAAAATAACGAAAAAGGGAGTGCTTCATATAAAGCAATGGAATCGGTTTTACTTGGATCTCTACAGAGAGCAAATAGTGGATCATTATAGATATGTCGGACTGCCAAAATGGTTTATGGAAGCAAATCAGAGCGGGGGGCTATAATCGGAATGAAGTCGTAGGTATTATCGTCCATTTCTATTACAACCTGGAGAGGCATTTCGGATCTGAAATTTACAAGATAGTCATAGACTTCGTCGTCGATGTCTCTAGAGGTTATTATGACTGCCCGACCGATTTCCGTTTTTCTATCATCTGCAAAGTTTTTTATGCATTTAACGAATGATTTTAGGAAACTTATATCCACACTATCTTTTTTCATAAGGAAAAATGAATAATTTCTGTGCCCCATCAATTGACGAAATGCGTTGTATTTAAGCTCGGCGTAGTAATCAACCGTTATGCCGCATGGCAGTTTCTTCGGACTTTCTATTTTACCGCCTTTTTTAATCAAATTTTTTTCAAAATTGAGAGTTTTGTTAAGATATTTTAGGTATCTCTCCACAGGAGTGCTTCCGCTGGGTATTTTGAAATTTATGTTGTCCATAAATTTATAAGCGGAATATCTGTTAATAACAACAGCCAGAGCTTCTCTTATTCCCAGCAAGCCTCTTAACGCGAGTAGAACCATAATGAAAAGTGTCGTGTATATCAAAATGCCGATGAGATGCAGTTCTATTATCGAAGAAATCCAGAGCGCAAATACGAATATGCACCACCCCATCAGGAAGTATATGGCGTAAATTATCTTTTTATTTATCTGCGATGCGTTATTTACGAGTTCTTCTAATGCCGATAAAAGCGTTGAAAGGGCATCTTCACCCATACGGTCCGTGGGTTTTTGGGCCATGTTTTGTCATTTTCATATGCATATTTAAATTTATGGGAACTTTACACCTGCACTGGTTTTAAATAGAAAGTCGCCATAGTGTAATCCGATGCCGGGAGGATATGGCAGAAGACATGGACGCGGACGACGCAGAGGACCCAGGTGGATTTCGGGCATTCCACCAGCGTGCAGTTATTATCCTGCGGGTATGAAATATTCCCGAAGTGTGGTGCTCACATACTCCGAGCTGGAAGCTATGCGACTCGTGGATGTGGAGGGCTTAACGCAGGAAGAAGCTGCAGCCAAGATGGGCGTCTCACGTAAAACGCTCTGGAACGAACTGAAAAACGGGCGAAAAAAGCTTGTTGAGGCCATCATCAATGGCTGGAACATAGAAATCCGCAGCGAGGGTGAATATTACATTCGGCAGGATTGAAAGTTTCACTGAGAAATTCCTTAAATATTTTAACAGAATTCGTGATTTATGAAGCAAATGCGGGTTTTTATAACTCGTAAAATACCCGAAAACGGAATAGCTATTCTGAAAAATGCGGGGATCCAGGTGGATATCTACGAGGGCGAAGAACCCCCAACGAAGAAAATAATTATTGAAGGTGTGAAAAAGGCGGATGGACTTATATCACTCCTTTCTGATCCAATTGATAGAGAGGTTATAGATGCAGGCAGGCAATTGAAGGTAATAGGTAATTACGCTGTCGGTTACAACAATATAGATATTGAATACGCTAAAAAAAGAGGCATTGTGGTGGTGAACACACCCGGAGTGCTTACGGAAACCACGGCAGATCTGGCGTTTGCTCTCATTCTTGCCGCAGCCAGACGCGTTGTTGAGGGACACAAGTTTGTCGAAGCAGGTCTTTTTCGTGGATGGGCACCGTTGCTTTTGCTTGGCAGGGATGTTTATGGAGCAACGCTTGGTATAATAGGCGCTGGAAGAATAGGGCAGGCTGTTGGTAAAAGAGCAAGGGGCTTCAATATGAGGATTCTTTATTATTCTCGAAGCCGAAAACCGGACTTTGAGAGAGAGACCGGTGCCAAGTATGTTTCGCTTGAAACTTTGCTCAGGGAGTCGGATGTTATAAGTATCCATGTGCCTCTTACTCCCGAAACCAAGCATTTACTTGGTAAACGTGAATTTGAAATTATGAAAGATGGGGCTATTTTGGTGAACACGGCTCGCGGAGAGGTTGTGGAGGAGAGATGGTTGATTGAAGCGCTCAAAAAAGGTAAATTATTTGCGGCGGCGCTGGATGTCTTTTACGGTGAACCGCGAATCAATCCAGAGTTATTAAAACTCAAAAATGTTGTTTTGACACCGCATATCGGCAGTGCCACAGAAACTACACGAAGAAAAATGGCCGAAATGGTATGCGAAGATGTGCACAGGGTACTTATGGGTGAAGAGCCTGAAAATAGAGTTGTGTGAA
>WAOZ01000083.1 GCA_015520975.1 DHVE2 group archaeon
AGATGTGTATAAGAGACAGCTTTCTTATCTCGTTTGCCAGTTCCTCGGGAGAGAAACTCATAGCCTGGATATTAAAGTCGGTGCGATGTACTAACTTTGATGAATCCGCCTCGGCAAGTGTGGTGATGGCCTTTATTGCATCTGGCATGTACATCATTGGAAGCACAGTATCCTTTTTCAGGAAACACACATATTTTTTGCCCTGCAGCGCGTAGTAAAATATTTCCACCGCATAATCTGTAGTGCCGCCACCCGGCATGGCTTTCCAGCTTATTATGCCCGGATAGCGAACTCCGCGAACATCCACACCGTATTTCTCCCAGTAATAAAGACCAAGCAACTCACCAGTAACCTTGCTTATACCGTACATCGTGCGTGGTTTGAGAACGGTGTCGTTCGGGGTATTATCTTTAGGAGTCTCGGGACCGAATGCGGCTATGGAACTCGGCACCATGATTCTCTCAAGCCCGTACTCCCTACCCGCTTCAAGTATGTTGTAGAGTCCAACAATATTCACTTTAAAAGCAAGCTGTGGATTCTGCTCACCTCTGGCTGAAAGTATGGCTGCAAGATGATAGATGGTATCAATATCGTAAGACTCAATGACCTTTTTCAGAGCGCCAGGATCTAGAATGTCCATTTTAACGAACGGCGAGATTTCTTCAGGATTGGACGGTTCGCGAATATCAGCCACAATAACATTATCTTTTCCATATTTATTTCTGAGAAACGGCACAAGTTCCGACCCTATCTGCCCTAAACCTCCTGTAACCAGAATTTTCTTCATAATTCATCACCAAAAGGGGAATCGCTTTAAAATGCTTAAAAATTTTGGAGAAAAGGGGATCAGATTAGACCGAGTTTCTTGCCGGCTTTTTCATAAGCGTTGAGCGCGTGATCAAGATCCTCTTTCGTATGTCCCGCGCTGACCTGATTGCGGATGCGCTCCAGACCTCTGGGCACCATCGGGAACACGATGGGTAGCGCGAATACACCGTCATCAAAGAGCATATGTGCAAGCTCTTTCGCCTTCTTTGAATCACCGACCATCACGGGCACGATGGGGGTCTGGCTCTTCCATGTATCAAAACCGAGCGATTCAAGCTCTTTCTTGAAATAGTTTCTGTTATCCCACAATCTCTGCACCCTGTCAGGCTCGTTCATAACAATCTCCAGAGATTTGATGTTTGCGGCTGTAACCGCCGGAGGATACGCCGCACTCAGCAACCATGTGCGCGCGGTGTTATAAACATATTCAATAACATGCTTCTCGCCGGCGAGCATACCTCCCATCGAACCAAGCGCCTTCGAGAATGTGCCCATCTGGAAATCGATCTTTTTCTGTACTCCAAAATGATGCCCTATACCTCTGCCGTTGCCAAGCACACCCTCACCATGTGAATCATCGACATATGTCATCGCTCCGTACTCGTCAGCCAGCTTCACTATCTCGTCCATGGGCGCTATGTCTCCGTCCATGGAGAACACGCCATCGGTGACCACCAGAATATGCTCGTATTTATCGTGCACCTGTCTGAGTTTATCCTCCAGATCACCCATATCAAGGTGCTTGTAAATAACCTTATCCGCACGGGAGAGTCTTATACCATCTATTATGCTACCGTGGTTCAGTTCGTCGGAGAGTACAACATCGCCTTTTCCAACAATTTTCGCGAGCGTACCGGCGTTGGTAGCGAAGCCCGTCTGAAACGCCAGTCCCGCCTCTGTTTCCTTGAACTCGGCGATTTTGTTATGAAGTTTCTCCTGCAGATCCGTATAGCCCGCTATGCTCCAGTCGCTCCCGGCACCCCAGCCGTATTTTTCTATCGCTTCCATAGCGGCCTGTTTCAGCCGAGGATCGTTAGCAAGGTCAAGATAGTTGTTGGATGCAAGCATCACCGCGTGTTTTCCTTCCACAACCACACGGGGGCCTGTGGGTCCAAAAAGACGGAGAAGTTCCCATGTTTCACCCCTTGCTTTCATATCTTCCAGCATTTTTTTAAGATGCTCCGTTTTGCTCATAATATCACCCGTTATCAAAATGGCATCAAAACATAAAATTTTTGCCCCATTTTCAAAACCGATGCCCGCATAGCACACTACGAAAATTTTTTAACTCTGGTTAGCATGTCCGCTCACAATGGATATTGTAACATTTGATGTTTTACACACAGTTCTCAAAAAACTCTTACTGAAAAGGGGCCTGTCGGAAGAAGATATAAAAAATTTAACTGAGTATGTGATAAATTTTTTCGGCTACGGGGATCGTATAATTGATAATGTTTTAACCCCTGCGGATAGAGATGTTTTTTACACCCTTGAAGAGCTGGGCATAGTAAAACCCTTTGAGGAGGAGATCACGCTCTCAAAAGGTAAACTGTGGCGTATTCATTACTGGGTTTACAGAAAAGATAAAATAGAGGAGATCCTGAATATGGAGGAGCAGGAAAACGCGGAAGATAGCCCGGAAAAAATATATGAAAAACTTTTCCAAGAGGATATTGATAACTGGTGATTTCTCAGAAAAAGCTCAGCGCCATCCGAATGTGCCAGTTACCGTTTTCCACGGGAGCGCCATGGCCGGGATACAATCGCTTTACGGTCAGTCCTGAAAGTTTCTTCAAAGAATTATGCAGCTGCGCATATGTGCCACCGGGTAAATCCGTGCGCCCGATACTGCCATTGGGAAAAACTGTATCTCCCGAAAACAGCAAACCTTTTCGTGCCTCGTAAAAACACACGCTACCAGGTGTATGACCCGGCGTATGCATCACCTTGAGTTTATAATCACCGATTTTGATAACCTCACCATCAACCACAAATTGAGGATTGCTAACAGAAGCATACAATCCATTATACCAAAACTTTCTGGAAAACTCGTATTCATCTCTATGAACGAGCAGTGGTGCTCCAAATGTTTCCGCTATCGCATTTGCCGCAACGGCATGGTCATAGTGAAGATGTGTGAGAAGAACAGCATTCACATTTTTGATCCCCTGATTTTTCAGGGCGTTTAGTATGAAGTCTGCATCGCCTCCCGGATCTATCACCGCGATTTTTTCAGAGCGTAGTACATACGCGTTTGCAGATAACGGTGGCGTAATAATGCGCAATATCATCACGAGCACCCCGCTACATCATATTCCTACTATAAAGCAGCCCCGGGCGGATTCGAACCGCCGTCACGGGATCTCTCCGAAGCCTTCGGGAGTAAAGCACCTTTTCCAAAGGGGCTTCGCCAAAGTCCCGTATGCTTGACCTCTACACCACGGGGCTATGAGTCTCTCCGCCCACGGGGCCGTTAAGGGAATTTAAAAAGGGATATTTTAAGTTTATTTTCTCATATTATTTTTCGGGTAAAAGCTCTTCATCCATATACGCAAGTATCACATTAGCCCTTGCAATTATCTCCTCTTCGTACATATCGTCGCCGTAATATTCAGATAAGGCACCGAGAACTCCGCCGATTACCTTGCTTTCCGCATCTTCATCTTCAAGCGAGTTCATAAACTTTTTTACCTTTTCAATGAACTCCGATGTCAGCTTCACCTCATCACCGCTCTCTTCGAATATCCCTTTTTTCATCATATCAATTATAAGCGCTGTGCTGAGCATATCCACATATTCTTCAAGCATTTTGTAATATTCATCGTTCATAAAAGAAGTATGCGCCCATTGTATTAAAAACTATTTTTGCTGTTTTTTATTTTTTAAATGTCCGTGAAGTATGTTGGATATTATCTCAGCGTTTTTCTTTATAATCTCCTCAATTTTACCATTCCCCAACCGCAGCGAGGCCATTAAAAGTACATGTGCGGGATTTCGTAATGCATCGAATATCTCGTTGAGATAGCGTACTCTCTTTTCGTTTTCAATTTCGAGTTTTTTCTTATCCGTTATATCAAAAAAGTTCACAAGTGTTGAACCGTTGAATTTGCTGGACATAACTATGAGCCATCTGTCACCCTTGGGGGTCTTAATGGCCACTTCACCTTTGCCCAATTCTTCCAGATATTCAGCAATTCCCCTTTTTTCAATTTTATCTTTTGATGATACACCCAATATCTCAAGAGCGCGTTTATTTGCAAACAACACCTTGCCTTTTTTAATCACCATTATACCAACAAGCGCACTTTCCGTCAAACTTCTGTAAAGTCTCTCAGATTCTCTCAATTTCTTTTCAATTCTGTGAATCTCCCTTTTTAATGTGTAAAAATAAGTGAGCACAATTACAACAATTATTAGCAGAGCAACACCACCGGGTAATAGATACGGCTCTATAACCTCAAAAAAATCAGAGCTTTTACCACCGTAAAGTACGAACCATTTGGCATATATTTCAGAATATGTGCCGTTCAGCATAGTGTTTTCAAGGGCAATATTTAAAGCATCCAAAAATGCCGTATCTCCTTTTTTAACTGCGATACATCCCTGCGCGATATCACTATATTCAGATACCATCATAACATTTTCCAGATCACATTCATATTTCAGATAATAAAGACCCACATACTTATCACCAAAAAACGCCGCTGCATCGCCTCTATTAACAAGTTCAAGGCCTTCTTCAACAGTATCGACGGAAAATATTATGGTGTTATGAGTGTGATTCAAAAGATAATCCTTGGCTATGCTTCCCCGTCTAACCACCACAGTTCTATTTGCAAGGTCATTCATATTCTTTATACCTGTACCCTTCCGCGTGAATATCGCGAAAGATATGTTGAAATAAGGCTGTGTAAAATTAAAATAAATTTCTCTTTCAGGTGTTTTTACAGCACCAAACACCGCATCAACTACTCCGTTCTTAAGTGCCTGCATCGCTGCGTGAAAACTCATAGTTTTAAATGTTATCGAGTATGATGATAAAGCAGGGTCATGCATCATTGCTTTCATAAGATCCACATTAAATCCTTTCAGATTTCCGTTAGAATCCACATAGGAAAACGGCATAAAATCTGTATAGAAAACAACTGTTTTTTCATTATACGATTGACGAAAACTCAGATATCCATTTGCAGGAGTGATAATAAGCAAAAAAACCACGAATATTATTATTACTGTCAATCCCCATCGCATGTGAATCATTAAAGATGTATACCCAAATATAAACTTTTGGGAGTAAAATGCTGTATGAAAAAATCAGAGATAAGATTTCATTTCCTCATCTATTCTAAATCCCATCCGCGCGTATTCCCTCGCTTGAAACGACATTTCCATCTTATCTGCCTTTCTGGCTATCTGTGCCTCCAGTGTAGCGCCTTCCATAAACTCCAGATATAGATCCATAAGCTCTTTTGAAATATCTTCATCCAGATTCGTTAATATATGTTCCATTGCGCTTTTCTCCGCTTCTTCCTTGTTAAGATACTGTTCAGCTTCGGGGATAATATCTCCAATTATTGATTCTGCCAAGTCGTGTATGAGCAACATAATCATCACCTTTTCAGCATTTGCACCCTGCATTTTCGCCAGTATATAACCAAGCAAAGCCGCGCGATATGTATGCTCCGCCACAGTTTCAGGTTCTGGCACACCCCGTATCATCCATCCAGCCCTTTTTATCCGTTTCAATCTGCCAGCGTACTCCATAAATCTCTCAAGATTCATCAAGGGCACCTCCGTATATTCTCCTCGCGTTATCCATTATTTTTTCCCATGTTTCCACACCATATTCCTGCACAATCCATCTCGCCCGACGCGGAACGGATTCTATCGGCAAAACAGCATTGGGTCGCGAGGGCTCATCCATAAAATCAGTTTCTAAAAGAAATCGCGTACCCTGTTTAAGCGCCTCGCGTACATTTTTTCGAGACGCTATTATTGACGGAAATATACCGTAATTTTCAGCACCTACAACTGGCGGAGAGTAATGCTTTATCACCATATCCTTGGATATGCCCACTTTGTCAGCCATGGCAGCTAAATCGCGCCATGTTTGCTCTGTCGCACTCTCAGTATGAAGAATTACGGGCACTCCGAGATTTTTAGCTGCACGCATAGCGTAAATTATCACCTCGTTGGATGCCTCCCATATATCATAGCTTACGGGAAAATGAGGTCTGCCAATTTCGCCTATTGCATTCGCTTTTCCATCCTCTATATATTCCACAGCGAGATCTACGGCTCGAAACATCAGTTCTTTCCCATCCTCAACCGCACCTCCATTTTTAACAAAATTGACAAGATCCGCAGGATACGGTCCGAGGGTTATTATCACCCCAACACCAACGGCTCTCCGAACCGCGTGAGCTATCTCAATGGTCATATCATATATTTTTCGATGATACGATGCATCTACTTTCTGCGTGTAATCGGGGGTGTTCGTGAGATTAATGTGTGTGCCACCCATTTTTTTAAAGCGCCGTACGGCATCAACATTTTCGCCGTGCTTTTGTAGGTGCAGATGATTATCCAAAACCATCATTTTTATCCCTCAAAAAGTATTCTATCACCATCAAGTATCACCACATACTCTGCATGCAACAGCTCTTTTATCTTTTTGATTCGTTCATTGATGTACTGTTCAAATCTCTCCTTTCTACTGGGATCAAGGACCTTTCTGGCATTGTTTATCAGCGCTATCTGCAACCTTATCTGAAATGCCGTTTCCGCATCGAGTTGAGCGATATCTATTTTCATAATACAGGAAAATGTTTAGATATATTTAAACAAATTCCGCCAAGTATGTATGCAGTGGTCACTGGAGGAAGTACCGGACTCGGATATTACATAGCAAAAGCATTATCCAAAAGAAAATACAGCTTAATTCTTATTTCAAGAAATGAAGAGCGTTTAAAGAAAGCGGCTAAAGAGCTAAATGCAGAATGGTATGCTCTGGATCTATCAAAAAATTATCTCAAAGCAGGAGAGATTATCAAAAAGATCAGACCCGCTGTTCTTGTCAACAACGCCGGGTTCGGTTTATACGGAGAATTTTCAAAAATGAGCACAAAAAAAATTATTGATATGATAAATCTGAATATTACAGCGCTAACCCATCTCACAAAAATCGCATTTGAAGTTATGGATAAAGGGCACATACTCAACATCGCATCTGTAGCGGCGTGTCATCCTCAGCCAAGATTGAGCGTGTACGCTGCAACAAAGGCCTATGTTGCACACTTGAGTCGCAGTCTGATAAAAGAATCCCCTCCACAAATAAAAGTATCCTATGTGCTTCTTGGACCTACGAAAACGGATTTCTTCAAGAATGCTGGTATGAGTACAAAAGCTTTCAAAAAAATAATGCTTTCACCCGAAACGGTTGCTGAGAAGATAGTGAGATCCATGTTTCGTGGTAAAAAACGAATCACCCCTGGCATAATTTACAAGCTTTACTGCCTTGGCCGATGTTGAAAAATATATTGAATGCCCGAGCCGGGATTTGAACCCGGGTCCGGGGCTGCCTGCAATGCCACTTTGGGGGTAAAGCACCTTTTCCAAAGGGGCTTTTCCGCAGGCCCCTAGGATATCCAAACTACCCCACTCGGGCACAGAAAAAGGATATGCAGAGGATTTATTTATGCTTTGTTTTCAAACCAAAAATTAATTAAAAAAATAGAAGAAGTAGTTGCTTACTTCTTTCTCCGTCTTCTGGATATTACCGCCGCAAACATGCTTATTATTCCTACGGTAAATGGCAGTATCATACTGTTGAACTCCGGTACCGGCGAG
>WAOZ01000084.1 GCA_015520975.1 DHVE2 group archaeon
AAGCAGATAAGGTCCTGAACCTCAAAACTGGAAAAGGTACAAAAGTGCATTTATGTAAGGAGCATTACAAGTTATTTAAAAAGAAAACAAAAAAAGAACGCAAACTGGAGCGTGTTGGATGGGTGTGAGCATCAAACATATCTGAAAATGTATCTCACAGGTTTTCTTATTCTTTTTCCTGTCCAGTAAGGACACCTGATGCATTTAAATCCTATTACAACACTTTTACCATCAAGTGTTGAGTTTTTGACTTTGGTCATCTTTGAACCGCAAACCGGGCACTTTTCGAAATTTTCAGTATGAATATCCGTGAGACGATACCTTATTTCCAGTTTAATATGAGGGTCCTCTATGGCTGTTAATCTCACACGTCTGGGACTCACTCTGTATGATGGATCCACATGATTAAGATGTTTTCGAACTTCACGAACGAGCTCAGATTGCGACTCAACCACACCTTTTCTTCTCAGAACCCGCCGCACTATGCTTTTAAGCATGTCCTCATCGGGAAGAGTATAGGACATCACTGCATTATAATATTTTTAGTATATAAACTTCATCTCAGAACAAATATCCCATCCTCAGTGATGTACATCCTTTTGGGTCTTGGATCATATTCACTGCCTCTCATTTTAAGAATTTTTATATATCGCTCATACCCAGATGAGGTCTTGGTTTTTTCGATATTTATCACGCCTGAGCTCAAAAGATACTCCGCCCTCAGATCCATTTTGCTGGAAGCGGTTATAATAGTGGTTGCACCGATACCGGAGAAGAATGTAAACAGTTTGTGAAGTCCAAGCATCACCTTGTCCTCTTCAATACCAAACTTTTTCATCACAGTAAGAGAATCAAGCACCACTCTATCGAAATGCGTTGTTTTCAGTTCATTCAGTATCTTTATTATCAATCCCTCAACACTCAACTCTCCCTTTTCCACATTCTTCTTAATCTGGTGCGCAGAGCTTATCTCACCCTTGGCAGTTATATCCCTCACAGAAGGGGATGTGGAGTAAAGTGCCTCGCTTGGAACCGCATCCATCACCCTCAATCTGCTGAGATTCCAGCCGAATCCAAGCATAACATTCTGAAGCACCACCGAAGGATGCTTGTCTACTGCAATATACAGGCAATTCTCACCGTTGTTCAGCCCTTCTAAAAGAAAACGCGATGCTAGAAGCGTTTTACCGGAACCAGTGTCTCCCGTAAGAAGATAAACTTTTCCTTTCATCAATCCGCCGTTTAGCATTTTATCGAGACCCATGATTCCGAATTTCACCCTCATCAGCGGTTCCTCCTTCTCACAAATTTGAGATAGAATTTCTCATCTACTGCAAAACCGTTTTTGGTTAGCACCACAGGTACGGATTCGAGTGTGCAATTGAATGTGCCTTTCTCCACAGTCAAATAAACTGTATCATTCTGGCGTTCAAGGTGGAACACGCTATCCATAACGGATTTCTCAACAAGAAGATCATCGTATTCCTCCGCGGTAACAAGGATCGCAGAATTCGCGTTATTCATAAGAAATTGTAGGAATGAATGCACTCCAGAATCCGGATCCAGACCGCGCATGTAGAAATATCTGAGCGCAGTTATAGAATCCACAACAACTCGGTCATATTTCATCCTGTCAAAAACATTCTTGAGTGTCGCTTTAAGGGATAGGACATCTGCTTCGAACATTTTCCTTTTTTCGGTCAGTTCTTTCATTCTTGTCGGTTTTGAAAACGGTGTAACCTCTCTGACAGGCTTAACCTCCGCTTTACCAGATGTGATGGGCACCGCATCGAAAACATATATCTCATCAAGAAATATATCCATATTTTCAAAATCCCGTTTAACCTGAATTGCTGCCTGATCGAGGGATATGTATATCACATTCTCGCCTTTACGGGCTCCTGCAGCCAGAAACTGTATTGCCAGTATAGTTTTACCGACCCCAGGCGGCCCGTAAACGAGGTTCAGAGAGCTGTCTTTAACACCCGGTACAAATGATTCAAGATTTTTCACACCCAGAGGTACAACTCTCATTGTGCAGTAGTAATAAATTATCATATTTAATAGCTTTCTACACCTGCAATTATGTGTAATTGTAAGGAATATTTTTATACAATAGTATCTTGGGGTAAATGGCGTAAGCCAAACCAAAAAAGAAAAAGGATGTGTAGGAAATGGAAGAAATAACCAAAATAAAGGACTTGAGCCCATATGCAAAGAGAGTGAATGTGCTGGCAAAAGTTGTGCATAAGGGAGAACCAAAAGAGATAACAACCCGATACGGCGAGACGAAGCATGTCACAGAGGCAATTGTTGGTGATGAGACAGGCATAATAACCATGTCTCTCTGGGAAGAGCAGGCTGACCTCGTGGAGGAGGGAGAAACCATATATGTAGACAACGGATATATATCTCTGGTTAGGGGGCATATGCGCCTCAATGTAGGGAAATATGGAAGCATAAAAAAGAGCGAGGAAAATATAGAGGAAGTTAATGAAGATATGGACATGAGCGCACAGGAGCATGAGAGACAGTACAGAAGAAGAGATTTTGGAAACAGAGGATTCAGAAGGCGATAATTTTTCCCGTTCAATTTTTATTCTTTCTCGTATTTCCTTTTTTATGTTTACGACTATTGGTGTGATCGGCGGATCTGTGTGCAGCGATGAGATCTGCAACATCGCTTATCGTGTCGGATACTTAATAGCAAAAAGAGGCGCTGTTCTCGTATCTGGGGGATTGGGAGGAGTGATGCTCCATGCCTGCCGGGGCGCAAAGGATGCCGGTGGCATAACGATAGGAATTCTGCCTTACGGAAAGGATGAAGCAAACGAATATGTAGATATTGCTATACCAACACATTACGGACTGGCAAGGAATCATCTTGTCGTGAGGGCTAGCGATGTTCTTATTGCCATAGATGGTTATATCGGCACACTCAGCGAAATATCATTCGCACTGAATGAAGGAAAGACCGTGATATCTCTTCATTCGTGGGAACTCGATGAAAGAAAAATTACAAAGGGCACATATATCCACGCAGAGACACCGGAAGAAGCCGTAAAACTCGCGTTCAGCGCTGTGAATTCTCAAACGAATCAACTACATCAAGCACCTTAATTGCTTTATTTAGGTTTTCTTCGCATATTTTTTCTATAATAACCCGTGATTTTTTGCGGGTCCCAGAGCATAAAGGCACTATCTTTATTATTAAATCCCCATAAGACGCTGACCAGAAACCCATCAGGATATTTTTCTTCATACGACATTCAGGAATACCCGATTCCAGATATCTGATCATATCTTCAGGTTTTGCAGGAAAAGTTTTTGCAAGGGAATAAGTATCTTTAAGGAATATTATCTCAAGAATTACAAACACAAATGACACCGAGTTTATTGCCACAAATAAAAAGAATATGGATAACGGCCATTTGGCGATCTCTGTAATGCCCCAGAATGTAGCAGTAGATAACAAAAGCATCCCAGCTGTTAGAGGTAATCCATTAAAAACAATAAAAGTCTTCGTTGAAAAAAGCTTCCACCCATGTTTCATTTTTTGCATCTTATGAGCTAGATAAAAGTTACAAACAATGAAAGGAAGAATTAAAATATACATAACATTTGTCAAAATAACAGAGTATTTTGGAAAATAAAGGAATGACAACATAAAAGTAGTTGCTGCAACAAATAGTACCCGTATCATAAAAAATTGACATAGGTACATCTTTTTGAGAATAAAAAATCGCTCCCCCAGCCCGGAAAT
>WAOZ01000085.1 GCA_015520975.1 DHVE2 group archaeon
ATATTGTACAGCGTATCTTTTCTTGTTAAATCGCACACAAGAAGTGCGCCATCGCTACCTTTAAATGCTGCCTCCTGCACACGGGTGAAGCCCTGTTGTCCGAGGACATCCCATATCATCAGCTTCAAATCAATATCAAGGTCGTCCCATTTCATTTTTATTATCTTCTTGCTCACCTTTGTGCCTATGGTCATTATATATCTATCATCAAACACATTGTATACAAAACGTCTAACAAGTGAGGTTTTTCCCACCGCCGCATCGCCGAGAAGAACTATCTTTCTTTTTACTTCCATAATGATCCCCACCAGTACTTATATATGATAAACTTGTATTTAATATTTCTTTATTTTATTACTCATTAGTTGCATAACTTTATTAAGAAAAAATTATTTCGTGAATCCTGTGAAATTTCCGTATACCCATAGAGGTGCGCAGGCTGAAATAATTAAGGATATAGAAGAATCCCTTGAATCGGGGAGACATATTGTGTTTGAAGCACCCACAGGAACGGGGAAAACTGTCTGTGCACTGTATGCTGTACTCAAATACGCCAAACTTCACAACAAAAAGATACTTTATCTTGTTAGAACAAATTCTCAGCAACAGCAGGTTGTGAAAGAATGCAAGAATCTTGGAGCTGTATGTGTGCCATTGCAGGGAAGGGCAAATCTATGTCCTTTTATAAGGGGTGATTCGGAACTCGCGCAGGGCACACCGGAGGAACTTGCCAGATTATGCAGTAAACTGAAAAAAGATGTGATGAATGGGAACAGTAAATCGTGCTTGTATTATTCCGAATTTCTGGAACATTCGGATTTCACAATCGATTACATAAAAGAAGGACACACTGCAGAGGAGATCTACCGATTCTTTGTTAAAAACGGTCTTTGTCCATACGAGAGTATAAAAAATGCGCTTGGGATTGGAGATGTGGTGATAGCACCGTACATCTACTTTTTTTCTCCGTTTATCAGAAAATCCATAATGGACAAAATGGGGGTGGCGCTTCGAGATTTAATAGTGATTGTAGATGAAGCACACAATTTACCCGATTTTGCCAGAGAGCTGAGAAGCAGTGAATTAGGCGTCATTGCACTAGATAGAATGGAGAAAGAAGCTGTATCCATTGGAAACCCGGCGGTTATGGGGAACTCACTTGCGGATATTGCTGAATTTTTAAAAGAAGCCATATACGATATGCGCGAGTATCTTCAAAATGATGAGGATGGTATTGTACCTCAATTTGTTTTTGAAGAGAGAATATCTGAGTATCTGGGTATAGGGATAAATTCCGTTCGTGAGTTTGCAAGGGAGTTAATGGTTTATGGAGACATCGTTCGCGAACATAAATTAAAAGAGAGAAAATTACCGCGATCGTATATTTATCATACTGGCGCTTTTATTTATATGTGGTATGAAACGAGAGGATATGAATATGTGAAAGCAATCAGATGGGGTGAAAATCCGAAACTGGAAATTATTTGTCTGGATCCATCTTTAACCACGGAGATACTGAGAAGTGTTTATGCATCTGTTCATATGTCCGGTACACTAGCTCTTAGAGAGTATGTGAATCTGGTTTTTCTGCCGGAAAACACATTAACCAGAAAATATCCCTCTCCGTTTTCCGAGGAGAATCTCAGGGTTTTATATGTATCCGATGTCACCACCAAATACGGTGAGATGGAGAAATACATACCCAAAATAGCCACGTATATAGATGACATTTTATCAATCGGTAGAAATACTGTAGTGTTTTTCCCCTCGTATGCTGTTATGGAGCAAGTATTGAAAAATCTGAAAACATCTAGTTTTGTGGAAAAAAGAGGAATAAAACAAACGGTCCTTTTCGAGATGCTTGAGGAATTTAAAGAGACTGGAGGCTCAATAATGTCTGTTTTTGGGGGAAGGATATCAGAGGGTCTGGATTTTCCCGGCGAGCAACTTGAAATAGTTATTATAGTGGGTATCCCGTATCCTAAACCGACTGCAAAGCTTCGTGCGCTTCAGATGTATTATGAATCAAAAATGGGTAATGGCTGGCGATATGTTTACAGAATACCTGCTTCTATTAAAATCAGGCAGGCTATTGGACGATTGATAAGAAAAGAAGATGACCGGGGTGTTGCAATTATACTGGATAAAAGAGCACCGCAGTTCTCAACGGAGATTAGAATGAGAGAGACAAAAAATCCTTTTAATGATATAAAGCGCATATTCGAAGAATGGGAAAGAAAAAGGGGAGGAGGGGCGTCATCGTGATTTTGTGATCCATGATGATATGTCTGTATACAATCCGTATACCTTATGTATGTTTATGCAAAAGTCATATATAAACCCTTCGTTTTTTTAATTCAAAAAGATAATCAAAGATGGGTCAATTATTAAAATAAGCTTTAAATTTGTAACTTTTTCCGAGTTACAATGATTGGTATGCCTTTAAACTCAGCGATTTTTTCTCCAACTTCCACATTATCGCTTACTGTTAATTTTGAAAGAGTTTCAACTGCATCTTTCATACACTCTTTGGGTATAGG
>WAOZ01000086.1 GCA_015520975.1 DHVE2 group archaeon
GGTTATGATGGCGCCCGCATGGCCCATTCTCTTTCCCGGGGGTGCGGATCTCCCTGTTATGTAAGCAACCACAGGTTTTGTGACATTTTCTTGAATATACTCCGCCGCCTCTTCTTCCGCGGTTCCGCCGATCTCTCCAACCAGAACTATGGCTTCGGTATCGCTGTCTTTCTCGAACATGGCCAGAACATCAACGAAATTCAGCCCAGTTATCCTATCGCCTCCGAGCCCTATCACAACGCTTTCACCATATCCGCTCTGCGTAAGCGCGTTTACTATCTCGTATGTGAGCGTACCGCTCCTTGAAGCCACTGCGACGGTGCCCTCTCTGAATATGTGGTTGGGCATAATGCCTATCTTGGTTTTTCCCGGGACCGTTATGCCCGGGCCATTTGGACCTATTACCGTATGTCCGTGCGTTCTGGCGTAGTTTACTATATCCATTGCGTCATGGAGTGGAACTTTTTCTGTGAGAATATATACAACACGAATACCGTGGTACATGGCCTCAAACGCAGCATCCTTCACAAAGCGTGCCGGTACGGCTATCATTGTTGCATCTGGCTCGTGGTCCATAGCTTTCTCAACGGTATCGTATACAGGCACATTATTGTGCACATACATGCCACCCTTACCCGGCGTTACGCCTGCCACGACCTTGGCACCGAATTTTATCATCTCACCGCTGTGAAACAGTCCCTGATGTCCGGTGATTCCCTGAACTATTATTCTCGTGTTCTCATCAATAATGACGCTCATTCTTTTCCCTCCATAATGTTTTTAAGTGTCTGTATTGCGGTTCTCATATCAGGATATGCATGGATGCCTTTCTGCCTTAGCATCTCCCTGCCCTCATCTTCGTGAACTCCGCTGAGCCTGACAACTACAGGAATCTGGATATTGAATTCCTCTTTGGCAGCTATTATTCCCTTTGCCACGGTATCGCACTTGGTCACACCGCCGAATATATTCACCAGTATCGCGCGTGGCTCTGCTTTTAAAACATACTTAAACGCGTTTTTCGTTATTTCCACACTATCTGTGCCTCCAAGGTCCAGAAAGTTCCGTGGTTTTAAGCCGTAAAGCAACAGTACATCAAGCGTGGCCATAGTCAACCCGGCGCCGTTGGCGATCACGCCCACATCGCCATCCATTTCTATGAATGCGTAGCCTGCCATAGAAGCTTCTCTTTCAAGGGGAGTCTTTTCTTCCTTGTTCTCCTCTATGTCCGGGTGCCTGTAAAGCGCATCGGTGTCTATGATAACTTTGGAATCTGCGGCTATGAGTTTTCCGTCCGATAGAACAAGAGGATTTATTTCCACCAGCTCTGCATCATATTCTCTCATAAGCCTGTATAGATTCATAAGTATGTCAGAAAACTGCTTTGAAATCTCGCCTTTGAATCCCATCTTTTCAGCAAGCATTCGGGCGATAAACGGCTGCATCCCGATATCGGGGTCTATTCTGTACTTGAATATTTTCTCATCGGGAACGCTTTCTATTTCAACGCCACCCTCTGGAGAGCACATAACCATGGGAGAGCGAGATGAACGGTCTATGAGCAGACTTAGATAATACTCTTTTTCGATGCTCAGTTTCTTTTCAACGAGGATTGCATGCACTTTGTGACCCTTAATGGTTATATTGAGTATCTCTCTGGCAATTTTCCGTGCTTCGTCCAAATTTGACGCAAATTTCACACCGCCGCTTTTGCCTCTGCCTCCTGTGAGAACCTGCGCTTTTAGCACCACATCTCCATCGACAGTTTTTATTTCTTCGGGGTCAAAAACTACAAACCCGTCGGGTACGGGTATTCCGTACTTCCTAAACAATGCCTTTCCTTGGTATTCGTAAAGATTCATAAATACACCTCCAGATTTTCATTTTATCACACCCTTATCCATAAGAGCTTTCAGGCTGTTTCGCGATTCTTCTATAATGCGTTTTGCGTGTTCGTATTCCTCTTCCCATGTGGTTTTTATGCGGGCAATATTCTGCTCCACCGCTTTCGTGGCCACCGCCGCCGCCTCACGCGGAAAGACTTCCCAGTCCTGCATGCTTGGGAGAATGTGCTCTTCTGATAATCCTTGCTCCTCTGCAACCTTTGCAAGCTCGTACGCGGCGGCTATGGCCATCTCATCTGTGATGGTCTTCGCCCGTACATCAAGCGCTCCTCTGAATATTCCCGGGAAGCCCAGAGAATTGTTCACCTGATTGGGAAAATCACTTCTACCGGTGCCAACAATCCTGGCACCCGCTTCCTTCGCCTCATCGGGCCAGATTTCCGGAACGGGATTTGCAAGTGGAAACACTATGGCATCATCGTTCATCTCGCGGATCCACTCTTTCTTTATGACTCCGGGCCCGGGTCGTGTGAACGATATGAGAACATCTGCGCCTCTCAATGCGTCAACGGTGGTGCCCATAATGTTATCCGCGTTGGTTTTTCTGAGCATACAGCCTCTGTACGGGAACAGCCTGCCGAGATCCATGTGCTGGTGAAGCACCGTGGGCACGCCATTCACCAGTTCCACGACTCTTATATTCCCAGGCTTAACTCCTGCCTGTATGAGAAGACGGATCGTCGCGCTGCCTGCGGCTCCCACACCGAGCGCGGCGACGGTAATTTCGTCCATTTTCTTCCCAACGATTTTTAGCGCGTTGATCAACGCTGCGAGAACCACCGTTGCCGTGCCCTGCTGATCATCGTGCCATACAGGTATATCAAGCTCTTTTCTCAGCCTTTCTAAAATGTAGAAGCATTTTGGAGAGGCAATATCCTCAAGATTTATCCCGCCGAATGTGGGCGCGATGAGTTTTATGACCTCTATGAATTTATCGGGATCCTTCGTGTCAACCATAACGGGAAATGCATCCACACCACCAAGGTGCTTGAAAAGCAGCGCTTTGCCTTCCATTACGGGCAATCCCGCGTGTGGTCCTATGTCACCGAGCCCGAGAATTCGGGTTGCATCGCTCACCACGGCAACATAGTTTCCCTTATTTGTGTATTCAAAAACCTTCTCTTTGTCTTTGGCGATCTCGCGGCAGGGCTCAGCCACACCCGGTGTGTACCATATCCCAAAATCTGCGGTGTTTCGCACCGGTACCTTTGGGAGAACCTGCACCTTTCCCCTGTAAAATCTGTGCATATCAAGCGCTTTCTTTTTAATATCCTCCACATTTGTCATTATGCCTTCACCTCACACCATTTTTCGCGAGTTCGAGAATCTCCTCCGCGAACTCGCGTACTGGTTGAGGTACAAGGCCTCGACTTACTAAATCTTTGCGCAACTGAGTAACCATGGTCACAGTGTCTATGCCCAGAGGGCACATAACCTTGCATCTCCCGCAGCGCAGGCATGTATAAGCTTCTGGTGCAGCGCCTTCGAATCCAACAGTGGTGAAAGCGTCCCATATTGTGCCTATGCCACCCATATATTGCTGACCGTAATGTCCGGCAGTAACCGCATACACGGGACATTCGTACAGACATGCACCGCAGCGCAGACAGTAAAGTGCCTCTCTGTAAACCGGGTGCTTCGCCATTTCACTGCGCCCGTTGTCTAAAAATACCACATGCAGCTCTCTGGGTCCATGGGCACCATACGTGGTAACTTTCTCTATATCTCCTGTTTTGCTTGGTCCTGAAATAAGATTCACATATGCTGGTATCCTGTAATTTGCGTATCTCCAGGTTACCTCTGCCGTTTTGAACGCGTCATTCAGCGTGGGCACGATCTTCTCAATGCCGATGAGCGCGATCTGCACAGGCGGGGCGCCTATGCTCAATCTTGCGTTCCCCTCGTTCTCTATTATGAACATCGTCCCGGTATCCGCAGAGATCACATTTGCGCCGTTTATGCCTATATCTGCCTTGAAATATTTTTCACGGAGAATCTTTCTGACCGTGGCCACTTCTTTCGCGATATCTGGCGGAATGCTTTCACCTGTGAAATCGCTCAAAAGCCGGGCAACATCTTCACGCGGGATATTGATCGCCGGGCTGAGTATGTGCATTGGTCTCGTGTTCAGCAACTGAACGATGAACTCTCCGAGATCCGTCTCATACACTTCGTTTCCCATAGATTCGAGAAACTGGCGCAGATGTATTTCCTCCGATGTTAGGCTTTTGCTCTTCACTATTGTTTTGTTTCTGCCCACAAGATCTTCGAAAATACTGTACGCCTGTTCTTTTGTCTTTGCGAGATAACAGTGACCGTGATTTTCCTCTATAGCATCGCACGCGCTTTTTCTCAGTTCGTCCATATGCGAGATCGAGTATTCTTTTATTTTTCGGACCTCTTCGGCGAGGGTGATTGTATGAGGAAACTTTTTAAGCGCGTTCGCACGGTTTTTGCGATAGGAATCTATTGCTCTATCCAGCGCTATGCGGGTGCGCTCGTTTTCCGCACCGAATTTTATTATTCTGTCCACATACTCTTCGTATATTCTATCCATGCTCATTCTGATACCTCCACGAGCACTTCATCAACAAGATTGGCGATGAATTTCACCTCCACATCCCTGTGTCCGAACTCTTTGCCCGCTTTAAATGCGTGATATCCGTTGGCACATGTTGTTGTCAGAACATCCACATTCAGCGGCTCCACATCCCTTCTCAGAACATTATCTGCCACATACGGCATCAGGGGATTCATGGTTATTTCGAGCCAGCTACCCGGGCATGGAGCGATGTCCCACGGCTTGGTACCCCGGGCTTCCATATCTGGATGTTCAAATTCCACAAGCTTCAATTTTGGAACCATTTTCAGGACTGCGCGCGGCTCTTTCACCACGCCCGAATATCTACCAAGGCGGCAGCCATCATGGATGAGCACTCTTTTTTCATACTCTCTGAACACGGGTCTCTTCGAGGATAATTCGCGATGTAGATACTGCACCACATGTATAACCGGAATTTTTCGAGGGATGTCTTTGAGTGTGTAGTTCCAGACATAATACGACGCTGCAAAGGGGGTGACCGCCACATCCGCACCGCTGTTCTCCATAAGTTTAACGAGTACGGGTGCGATTTCACGCATCTGTTTACCGTACCCAAGCGCACCGAGCCCTTCAGCGCAAACCACTTCGTCATCCAGGTACACGGGCTCATGGCCCAGTTTATTCACAAGGCTTGTCATGGCATCGTTAACCTCGGTGATTCCCAGATGCTCTGCCGAGCCCCAGCCATAAATAAGCACCTTCATCCAGACCACCTCATAAAAGCACGGGCAGGTCTATCTTGCGTTCGATCACTTTTCTGCCTCTGTAATCTGGAAGCAGTATGGGCGAGCGTCTGTGTTTTGGCACATTGAGTGTCTCCATTATTGCTGCGTATTTTTTCACATGGGCGAGGCTCAGGGTTGAGGGCTTGCCACGACTTTTTGCGACACGAGCCGCACTGATACCCGCTCTTCTTCCGAAGACATTGTAATCCAAAAGAGAGTTTCCCATCAGCCTGTTCTTACCGTGCACGCCTCCTTCAACCTCGCCACCTGCGAAGAATCTTGGATACGGCGTGCCATCCGCTTTTATAACCTGCGCGTTTGCGTTGATTTCCACGCCTCCGTTCTGATAATGTAATGTCGGGAACACAAGTATGGGATCCTGAGTCATATCAATGCCGAATCGTTTGTACATTCTGTACATCGCATCCAGATTTTTGCGTATTGTTCCCTTCCCGCGAAGTTCTTCAATCATGGGAGAATCGAGCCACACGCCGCGCATTCCGGTGGGTGTGCGCACACAGTTTCCGCGTGCATAGCACTCTCTTATGAACGCTGCTGCTTCCACATCTCTGGGTTCAAGCGGAAATACGAAGGGTTCTCCGTATCTGTTTACAGGTGTGGCGCCCATACCGCGCACCTTTTCAGTTATGAGCAGTCCCACGATCTGCTCTGGATACGCGGCACCTGTGGGATGGTACTGGACAGAATCAAGGTCTCTCAACCTTGCCCCGGCACGATACGCCATAACAAGCCCATCGGCGGTGGCACCATAGTGGTTCGTGGTCGGAAAACCTCGAATATGCAGCCGCCCCCAGCCACCCGTGGCCAGAACGGTCGCTTTGGCGCGAACAACATAGTATTCCTTTGTCTCCATGTTCCACAGAACAGCGCCTCCTATCTCGCCGTCGTCGGTGGTGAGAAGCTCCACGCCCGGCGTGAATTCCAGAACAGGGATGCCAAGATTGCGTGCTTCGTCTCTTATCACACGCATTATTTCCATGCCGGTGTAATCTTTGGCAGAATGCAGGCGCATTCGTGATGTGCCGCCGCCCCAGCGCTCTATGAAATTGCCCTTCTCATCTTTATCGTACATAACGCCCAGTTCTTCATGCCATTTTATTATGAACGGTGCGTCCTCTGTGAGTGCCTTAACCAGTTCGTGTTTATTTGCGAAGTGGCCGCCGCCCATGGCATCAAGGTAATGAAGCACCGGCGAATCCCATGGTCTATCCGCGGCCTGAATACCGCCCTGAGCCATCATAGAGTTCGCATCTCCGTGTCTGAGTTTCGTCGCGATGAGTATGTTTTCCGGCGAAATACCTTCATAAACAGCCCACAGCGCCGCAACTGTTCCAGCACCGCCGCCGCCGATTATGAGAATATCAACATCAAAATCAATCTCTGCGAGATCTATACTGTCGGGATCTATCGCGGGCCACGCTTCAAGGATATCCGCAACTTCGTTGGGAACAATGTCCCCCTCATTTGGTCCGATGCGCAAGCTTCTTTTTCCACCCGGAGCATAATCTGGATGGAACATATTCAGAAGTTTGTCTCTCTCATCCATACTGAGTTTGAGTTCTATTTCCTTTTCCTTGTTTTTTATTCTTTCGGGTCTGGTTTTCTCCACGAGTTCGATGCTTTCTCTCATATATTCTGGGTATCCGCGAATGAGTTTGAGTGCCATTCATTCCACCTCCTTTTCCCACGGGTCTTTGATGCGCTTCTCTTCGCTCTCTCTTACACGGGATTCGTAGATTTTCCTGAACTTTTCAGGATCTTTTTCAAGAAGATTTTTAAGAATTTCGTATCCTTTTTTGTACATGCCGCGCTCAATCTCTTTGAGGCGATGCACGAGCCACGGGCTCTTTTTCTGTATGTATTTGCCGTAAAGCCGTCTGGCGAGCTGTGCCATATGGTAGTGCTGAATCTCTGCCGGGCAGCGAAGCGTGCACAGGCCGCACTGTATGCAATCGAAACTCAGTTCTGCAACGCGTTCCACATCTCCGCGCAGACCTGCCTGAATGTAGTACATCACATCAAGCTCCTGCGGACACGATTTCGTGCAGGTGTTGCACGATACACATCTTGCAATCTCTGGATAGTACTCTAAAAGGGTGTTGGATGTGAATTCTATCTTCTCCAGATCGTACACCGCCTTGTTTGCAGGAACGAATGGTATCTGTGCGAGGTACATCCCGTCCTCCACGGTGGTCTGACATGCAAGCGCGGTTCGAAATCTGTATTCATCTCTTTTCCTGTAAATCGTGGCGCATGCACCGCAAAATCCCGCGCGGCAGCCGGAGCCTCTTATGAATCTGTACCCGGCGTATTCAAGGGCTTTCATTATGGTCAATCCTGCAGGCACGCGATACGGCTTGCCCATAACATAAATGGTTACCCAGTCCTCCGCATCTTCGGGCGGCGAGGCTGCTTTTCTTATGCTGTTCATAATTTCCTCGCTGTCTATATCCAGCAACTCCATCTTACCGCTCAACATTACTCACCTCCTTCCCGCAGCCCCTCAAACTCGTGCAGCTCATCTTCTCTGAAATCCATCACCGGCGGTGGATCATCGGTTATTCCGGGCGTGTAATTGAAAACTTTCTGCAGGTCATGGGCCACGATGCCGAACAGCCTATAAAGCGGGATATCCACCGGGCACGCCTGCTGGCACAGACCACAGCCTATGCACGAGGTGCCCATATGTACGAGTCTGCCGAGATGGAACAGAACCTTATCCGTGGGCAGCCTTATACCCTCTTTATCATCCGCCCAGTCGTAGTATTTATCCGGGTTGTATTCGAAAATCGTGCGGTCTTCAAAGAAACATTCCTTGCAGAAACAAATTGGGCACATATTTTTGCAGTTATGGCAGTTGAGACACGAGGATAGAAAATCCTCAATCCCCTTTCTGCCCCCTGTAATGCGCTCATTTTCAAGCCACTTAGCTCTGTTTTCACGGTGTATTCTAACCCATTTTTCCGCGTCCCGCTCTCCGGGAGTTATGCCAAGAGCGCTGAGAAACTCAGAGCCTTTCTCGCTAAGCGGGAAAAACACAGGATCATCTGTACCAAAAAGTCCGTAGCCCACATCTCCCACATTTTCCACGGGCACGGGATACTCGCATATTTTACACGCCTCCCTTACGCTGTCACTTATTTTTCCGCTTTGCATCTCGTCCAGCAAAGTTTCCAGCTCAATTTTTTTCTTGGCGTAATCACGCACATGAACGGTGCCGGGGCAGTCATAAACCAGCACGATTATGTTATCTGGTTTGATCTGATTGAATTTAACCAGTTCTTTAAATGTTCGCGCCTCGCATGGACGCAGTATGGCAAGCGTTTTTCTCGGTGCATCACCCAATCTCGTGATGCGGCGCAGCATATCAGCACCGTTCCACTGCATAACCGGCGCAATCGGCACGAGCTTGTCCACATCCCGTTTTGATGTTATCAGCGCGTGGGTGTAGGATGTCTCGGTGGGTGTCGGAGCCATCACCGCACCGATGAGCCCTTTGCTCATCGCCGTTTTTATGAATTCCCTGAGTTTTTCATTGCTCATTCGAATCACCTCCAAGTGAGTCGATGTACTTGAACTCCGATTGCCCACGGCGTTTTATATAATCCGTGTATTCGTTCATCACCTGCGCGAATTTCTGGCCCTCGCTTGCGGAGATCCATTCAAGACGGACACGGGTATCGTCAAAGCCCAGAGATTTCAGAACCGTTTTGACTATGGCCACTCTTCTCCTCGCTTTGAAATTGCCGCTGATGTAATGGCAATCTCCCGGATGACAGCCGCCGAGTATGGTGGCATCCGCACCTTCCTGCAGGGCACGGAGCAGATATACCGGGTCCACGGTAGATGAGCACATCACACGAATGGGTCTAATGCTTGACGGATAGTGCAGACGCGATGTGCCCGCGAGATCCGCAGCGGCCGATGTGCACCAGTTGCAGAAAAATCCGACTATTACTGGTTCCTGCTTCTCTTCTTTATTCATTTCACAACCTCCTTCACGATTTCAAACATCTGGTCGGCACGATACGAAATAATGAACGCCGCACCGCTCGGGCATACATTGGCGCACGCGCCACAGCCCTCACACAGCGCGGGTTCCACCTTCGCGATTTTATCTTCCTCATCTATGTATCTTGCTTTTGTGAAACAGGCTTCCACGCATATGCCGCATCCAGCACAGCGGCGTGGATTGGTCACGCTCAACCATTTACCAGCTGGTGAGTCAAACTCTCTCATAAGGAAAAGTGCGTTTTGAGCCACTGCTTCACCGTGAATAATCTGTGACTCCACGGGCATGGGCGAATGCGAGAAGCCCGAGATGAAAATCCCACCCGTGTACTGGTCGAAGGGTCTCATTTTTATATTCGTGTTCTCCACATGAAGAAGCGGGTCCTCTTCAACGCCCTTCACAAAACCATCTTCGTCGAGTTCAAGGGATAGCATCTCGGCGATTTTTAGGGTTAATTGAGAGACCTTGACTGTTATTGTATCACCTTCACCGCGCGTTGCAGATGGCGGTGAAAGGTCGAGAAGAGAGTAAGAGCGCATAAGTTCGTATTTTGGAACATTGCCATGCCGCGCGGCAAGTATCGCGCCTAATCTGGCATGATGCGTGTTCACCCCTCCGCCGATAGTATCTCCTTTTTCGATTTCGCCATCGTCGGCCAGTATGAGCACACCGTGCTCGATAACTGTATCGCCGATCTTTGTTCTGAACGAGCCTATTTTTCCCTCTATGCTTTCGATTTCGCCATTGAGCAGTGTAACGCGGGATAACGCATCGTTTTTTAGAGATTCGTACCATTTCAGAAACTCTGCTCTGGACATACGCAGAGATGCTGGAAGTATGCCGGTCACATCCTCTGGTGGAGTGAAATCATCTGCGAGAAGATAGACCTTAATATGTCGTGAAAGTTCTGCGGCTATGACAAGTGCTGCGACGGAGTTTCCTATGACCAGTGCGGCTTTAACAGGGTCTTTTCTGGGTATATCCACATAGTAATCTCTCTTCACTTTTTCAATAGCCGCTCTCACAAGCGCAGAGATTTTGCGCGAATCCGCGCCCACTCTCGCACCATGCTCTTTTAACTGCACATAGTGTATGCAGGTTGGAGGTATGCCCGCCCTGTCCGCTATTTTCTCCAGTTTTGTTTCAAAATGCATGGGCGAGCAGGCAGCAAACACCACTCTGTTTGCGCCACTTTTCTTTATCTCGCTGATTATTCTCTTCGGCTCAAGGCATAAATATGGTATATAAACAGTGTGATCCGCTTTGACATTTAATGACAGCCCCTCAAGCGCACATTCGCATACGAAAAGCGCGACCTTCGGATTGAAATCATCTTTTATGTATTCATGTGGGGTATCTTCCTCCACAACAGGCGGGGAGATGTAGCGTTCAGCCTCTCTAACGATAGCGGTGCCATCGTAAATGGATTCCGGATTGCTCAGAGGTCTGACAAATTCACCCATTGCAAACACGCCATCTCTTGTGGTCTCAAGTGAGTACGGTCTTGTTAAAGCGAAGCCGTTTTCGATTTCAATACCCGCAGCGTCTGCAAGTTTCGACCACCACTCTGAAGGCTTCTGGCCCGCTGCAATAACGAACAGCTCCAGCTCATCACCGTTTACAACGACATTATCGCCGCTTTGCGAAATAGTGAAGTTGTCTATTATGTGCAGATTCACACCCTTATCACGCGCTATATCCAGAAGTCGGAGTTGGCCTTTGCCGTAAAGTCGCACTTCGCGCAGGTACACATGCACATCCACATCCTTACTGAGCTCTTTAACCTTGATTGCCTGCCAGAGGATTCGCGCGACCTCTTCGTACGAGCCGAGGAAGCTTTTGAAGCCGGCGGGTGCGAAGAATCCAATGGTTCTCGGAATCTTGCCATCACTCGGCCTGGTCAGATGTTTTATATCCTCGCCCACGCCCCAGAACAGGAGCTCGAACTCTGAAGATTTGAGAACATTTTTAAGCCCGTATCCGAACTCGCTAACATCGGCTTCTTCGAATTCTGGGGCGAGAATCACGGCCTCTGCACTTTCTTCAACTATCCTCTCCTCCGGGATATTTATCGCCTTTGCGGGACATACATCCACACAGTTTTCGGGATTTGGGATGGTGTATATGCCCGGGCTGAGCGGAAGACGTTTGACCGTGGCACCGCATTTTTCAACGCAGATGTCGCACCCCAAGCATTTCCATTCATCCACCACGGGCGGTGTGGTTCTGAATTTTACCTTGAAGTTTCCGGGAGCGCCTTCGACGCTCAGAATCTCGGAGTTGTGATAAACGGTTATGTTGCCCGTGATGCGATACATCTTTTTTAAGAACAGCTTGAGACAGCCGTTGCACAGGTTTCTCGGCTGCTGAATCTGGAGTTGGGAGCGTATCTCGCTTATGTAGTTTCCGCGGTTGAGCAGTACCACTTTATGACCGTATCTCGCGAAATTTGCCGCGGCCCTCAAAGATGCCACATTTGTGCCGAAAATCAGAACCTTGCCCATTTTAGAGCACCTCCGATAAAATCTCCACAGAACGCAGAACTTGTTCTTTTCGGAAATTCACGATGTTTATGGCGGTTGTTGGACAGTTTGCACTGCACGCACCGCAGCCTTCGCACAGTGCTTGATTCACGACTGCAACCTGCCTGATGGGATCGATGGTGATGGCACCGTAAGCGCAGGCTTCTTTGCATCTGCCGCAACCGGCACAGATCTCTGTATCCACCTGCGCTATAAGCGGCTCTTTCTCAAGCTGTGGTCTGGAAAGCAAAGCGAGTGCTTTGGCTGCTGCACCGCTTGCCTGAGATACGGAGTCTGTGATATCCTTTATAAACTGACCTGCACCCGCTATGAATATGCCCGCAACAGGTGTCTCAAGGGGCCGGAGTTTCAGGTGGGTTTCTTTCACCCAGCCCCACTCGTCCACAGGAATGCGCAGCTTTTTGGCAAGCTCTTTAACGGTTTTGGACGGTACGGCGGCGGTTGCAAGCACCACCATGTCCACCTCAACCTCTACGGGTCTGCCGGTGAGCGTGTCCACAGCCTGTACCACATACTTATCGCCGACCCTGTAAACTTTTGAAGCCTTTCCTCTGATGAATACCACGCCGTACTCTTCCTTCGCACGGTGGTAAAATTCCTCATATCCCTTGCCGTTTGAGCGTATGTCTATATAGAATGAATACGCCTGCCCGTCGTGAACCGCGTGTTTGTAAAGCATTGCCTGTTTTATAGTGTACATGCAGCATATTCTTGAGCAGTACGGCACGCCCCTTGCGGGATCCCTTGAGCCGACGCAATGCAGAAACGCGATTTTTTTCGGAACTTTTCCATCGCTGGGGCGTTTCGGAATACCCGCCGTGGGCCCTGATGGTGCTAAAAGCCTTTCAAACTGCTGTGCGGTTATCACATCCGGGTAATGCCCACCCAACTCTGGAAACTGCTCGGCGGGTAAAACTTCGTAGCCCGTGGCGACTATAATCGCTCCGACGGTCTCTTCGTAAAAGGAGTCTTTCATATCAAGGTCTATCGCTTTTACCTCACACGCATCCACGCACAATCCGCACTTTGCACATCCGCCGCATCCCAGACACCTTTTTGCCTCTTCCACCGCGGATTCGGGTGTCAGACCGAGATTGAACTCTGCGAAGGATTGCGTTCTTTCGGAGAGCGGGAGTTTAACCGTGCTCTGGCGCGGTGCAGAGTATGCGATTTCTTTGAACCCTCTGAGTTTGCTTTTCATCTCAATTTTGACAGGTTCGAGTTTTTCATTGTTTAAATAATGAATGATGTTTCTGGCGGCCCATCGGCCGTAAGCTGCCGCATGTACCCAGTCCCACGCTCCTGTGACCGCATCACCCGCAGCAAATACGCCTTTTATGGAAGTTTGAAGATAATCATCAACCTTTATCCTACCTCTTTCGGTTTCGATGCCCACTCTCTCCGCCCATGTGGAATCGGGTACTTCGCCTACAGCAAGAATGACCAGATCCGCATCGTATTTGACATATTCACCCGTTGGTATCGGCGCACGGCGACCGCTTGAATCCTTTTTGCCCAGACGCATGCGCTCCATTTTTATTCCGTTTTCCGTAATCTCCACGGGCGATACCAGAAACGCGAATTTCACACCTTCCTCCTCCGCGTCTTTGATCTCTTCTTCGATTGCAGGCATCATCTCACGAACCCTGCGGTATGCTATCGTGACATCCGCACCAAGACGCAGCGCGGTGCGTGCAGCATCCACAGCGCTGTTTCCGCCGCCAACGACGATAACCTTCTTGCCCCTGAGGTCCAGAGTTTTGCCAAGATTCACATTTTTTAGAAATTCAAGTGCGTGAATCGCTTTATCCTCACCTTTGAGGTTGAGTTTGCGTTCTTTATGCGTGCCGATGGCCAGCAGTACCGCATCGTATTTTTCGGCAATCTCCCTGAATTTCTTTTCATCCACTTCGTAATTGAGAACGAATTTCACGCCCGCATCTATGAGGGGCTGAACTTCGTAATCTATTATCTCCTGTGGAAGACGGTAGGGAGGTATTCCCACCGCGAGCATACCTCCGATGACAGGGAGTTTATCATAGACGACAACATAATAACCTTCCTTTATGAGATCGTGCGCAGCCATCAACCCTGCGGCGCCCGCACCGATTATCGCCACGCGCTTACTTTTCTTTTTACCGGGAACAAGCTTGTAAGATTTGCCCTGCTTTTTAGCGTAATCGGCAACGAAGCGCTTGATTTCCCTTATGGATACCGCCGAATCAAGGTCTCCTCTGGAGCACGCATTTTCGCAGGGATGTGTGCAGATTCTTCCCGCTATGCCTGCAAACGGCAGGTCTTTCCACACTATTTCTATGGCTCTGTTGAAATCACCTGCCTTTGTGGCGGCCACATATCCCTGCGCGTTGAGGTGCAGAGGACATGCCGCATTGCATGGGGGTGTGCCAAAATGTGTGATGGTGTATTTAAACGGAACCGCCTGCTCGAAGGGGATATGCGCCGCTTTGCGAACCGCCATTTTCAGGTCAAACTCGCTCGGCAGATATGTGGGACAGACTTTCGCGCATTCGCCGCAGCCCGTGCATTTGTTCCAGTCAATGTATGTGCTCTTGCGTCTTATTTTAACATTGAAATTTCCGAGATACCCGGAGACATCCTTCACCTCGCTGTATGTATAAAGTTTTATATTCGGATGAGAACCTGCATCATTCATCTTCGGAGTTAAAATGCATTGTGGACAGTCAAGGGTTGGAAATGTTTCGCTCAAACGAATCATATTCCCTCCAAGTGACGGGTTTTTCTCAACCAAGACGGTTTCGATACCCGCATCTGCCAGATCAAGTGCGGCCTGTATGCCTGCCACACCGCCCCCTATAACAAGCGCTCGCTTGGTCACCGGTACCTTTACGGGTGTGAGCGATGCGTTGGATTTTAGTTTTTCAATGGTGGCGTTTATCATTCTCAGCGCCTTTCTCGTCGCACGCTCAGGGTCGTTTTCATGGGGCCAGGAAACCCACTCTCTTATATTCGCAATCTCGACTCTGTACGGATTGAGCCCCGCTCTTGCGGCAGCGTTTCTCATAGTCCTCTCATGCAGTGTTGGGGAGCAGTTTGCAACAACCACACCGTCCAGATTGTATTTTTTAATGGAATTTTCAATGAGTTGCTGCCCCGGCTGGGAGCACATGAACACATAGGTTGTGGCATATGCAACATCTTTGCGTTTGGAGATTTCTTTTGCGAGCCATTTCACATCAATGGTGCCCGCAATGTTCCTGCCGCAGTGGCAGATGAACACACCGATTCGTTTCATAGCCATTTACGAAGCACCTCCTCTGGTGAAACATAATGTCTGTCAAAATGAAGCACAGAACGATTCAGCCCGAAAGCGATGGCCATAAGCTGCGTGAAATAAACCACGGGCATGGGTTCGAAATCGGGATGAGCACGAAGCACGAGCTCCTGACGGCGGTCAAGATTGAAAAAGCAAAGCGGACAGGATGTAACTATCACATCTGCACCGGCGCGACGCGCGGTGGATATGAGTTTATATGTGCGCTGTGCCACGAGATCTTTCTTATCCACCGTGTGATACGATCCGCAGCATTCATTTTTGAGAGGATAGTCTATAACATCCGCTCCAAGGGATTCTAGCAGATTCTCCAAAATTGTGGGATTTTCCACAGAGTCTATCGCAACGGAATCGGGTCTCAGAAGAAGACATCCATAATACGGTGCAACTTTCAGACCTTGAAGCGAATTTTTAACCGCATCTTTGACCTCCTCGAAGCCCTTATCCTCGATTAACTGTAGATAATGAACAACCTCAATCGTTCCATTGTAGTTGGGTTCCTCATCCATAAATGCGCTTAGGGTATTGAGTCGCTCTTCGTTGCTCATCACATCAAGATGCGCTCTTTTCAGGTTGTTGTAGCACATAGAGCATACTGCAACAAGTTTGTTTGTGCCGATTTGCTGGGATTGTTCCTCTGCACGGATGAGATTGCGCAGGTTTGCTATAACGAATTTCACACTATCCTTAGCCAGACCGTACACGGCTCCACAGCATGTCCAGTTTTCCAGTTCGTGGAATTCGTATCCAAGCACTTTTGCAGTGCTTATAGCGCTGTCTTCAAGGTTTTTTGCAAGGCCCTTGAGTGTGCAGCCCGGATAATACATAACTTTTTCCATCCTTCCACCTCAGGGTGTGAATTTTCTAAAATTGCTCACGAGCGCTATCGGTGGCAGTATATCTCTCTCATCCACAGAATACGGATCTATGTAGTCACGATTCTTTCGGAGTTGAATCTCGCGTATAGCCTCCATAACCGCAGCAAGATCAATATCCAGCGGGCATCTCACGGTGCATGTGAAACACGCTGCGCATATCCAAGGCGATTTTGCAGATAAAATACTCTCCGCATCACCCTCCTGCAGATACATAAAAATCTGGTTCGGAAGTATATCCATAAACTCGGCCATGGGACAGCCAGCAGAGCAACGCCCGCATTGATAGCACTTGAATATGTTCTGGCCGCTTATTTCCATTATCTCCTTCACATACGGATTTTTGTGGGGATCTCCCCTAATTTCAAACTTCATCAAATAACCTCCGAACTTATTGTTTCGGATTTTGAACTTTTTAGTTTGATATTTACCTCATGTATTTCAGATATTTAACTTTGTACCTTCATAAGCCTCGAATGCGAAAATGCGTCGAAAAAATGTTGTGTTATGGTGAAAATTGTATTTTTTCCGGCTGCGAACAGGGGATACATCTCTTAATTGCTAAATTATTATTTTATCCAACAGCCAATAACTACTGTCTTTATACAACAGCTCAAAATCGTTACTATGTAAATTACAATCATCAAAAGAATTTTAAGAAAATTCTTTTCCTGATATAAAATTTTTATGTTCCCCTTTATTTTATAAGTGGCTGTAACCAAAATGGTTAAACACACGATAAAAATTATTGTATAGAGATATAAATTTTGGCATCTGAATACTGAGGATGACAACATAAGGGAGAGATAAATAAAAAATAGGGGCGAGCATTACCCCATGAAAGAGATATGATAAGAGAGGAGGGATGGAGTAAATGCTCGCCCGATTGAGAGATATAGTGCGGAAAAAA
>WAOZ01000087.1 GCA_015520975.1 DHVE2 group archaeon
ACCGAGAGCATCGCGCTCTTCCATTCTCAGCCATTCGCCTTTGAATTTTACAGCGCCGCAGTGAGGACATACCGTAATCTCAATATGTTGAGGAAGAGAGGTGAACCTAACCTTTTCAAGAAAGCAATCTTCACAGAGATTTTCGTATTTTGCTTCTTTTTTTCCGCATTCCACGCAGAGCATCTCTAAATGCAATATGTGATTGTTTAAAAAAGTTTCTTAATCACCTGACAACGATGAACTTTGTCCCGCAGTTTGGGCAGATCACAACATCTCCTGGTTTATCAACACCAGAAATGGATTTTCCGCAATTTGGACAGTGGATTGTGATGACTTTTTCTTGCTCCATCCATTCTCGCGTGTATATCACATTGGATCCCGGTTTCATATACGCTGTTAAATAATTTTTCTCGATTGCAGTAATAACATACTCTCTAGCTTCGGCAACACTTATTCCAAACTCTCTGGCTATGTCATCAAGGGTCACTTTACCAGAGGCTTTTATAAATGCTGCAATCTTTTTATAATTATTTTCCTTGTCAGTCACTGCACCACGCCACAATATAAAAAGCACTATGCCAATAAGAATCAATGGTGTGAAGCATATCACATCAAAAAAGATATACACCCCAATCATTTTCACAGATACGGTTGAAGTTATATATAGCATTATTGACATAAAAAATATGGAAAACCCTATCCAAAATATAAAAAGTCCAAGCAGCAGTGAAGGGTGCGTTTTCTTAATCCTCTGTGGCATCTTTATACCTATATTCGTAGAAAATATATTTAGTTTGCCATTAATTATGTCATATTTTCAAAAGACTTGTTTCTAAGAAGTTTGCGATTTAGTTTTCCATGTTGTCTTTTATGTGACAAACAATTATCCGAGGAAAACATTTATTTAGTTCTAAAAAAATATGGTAAACGGTGTGTGTATGGTGGAATACAAATACAAAATATGTCTTGTAGGTGAACCGGCGGTCGGTAAAACTTCTCTGATTAAGAGGTTTGTGTACAATATGTTCTCGGACAAATATATGGTCACAATAGGTACAAACATATACAAGAAAAAAGTAACGCTCAATGGCGAGCATATCACGCTTATGATATGGGATATTATGGGTTCTGCAGGCTTCCGGCAGATACTCAAAACAGCGTATTTCTTCGGTGCAGATGGACTGCTTGCGGTGGGTGATCTCACACGCCCCGATACATTTGAAACCCTAGATGAATGGGTCACCACAGCTATTGAATGTGTTAACAAGGAAATACCTGTCATACTTCTCGCGAATAAAAGCGATCTTGAATGGAAAATGACTGAAGATGATGTGGCAGAATACGCAATGGATATATTTGCCAGAAACTATTTCATCACGAGCGCGAAAACGGGTGATAATGTTAATCGAGCCTTTATGGAGATGGCACGGGTCCTCAGAAGGGATTGATCTTAACAAATTTTCCTGCTCTTTCTCCAACGAATTCTCTATCTTCGATTACGATTTCTCCTCCCACGATGGTGGTATGCGGGAAAATAGCGCTGAATCCTTCGTACGGACTCCAGCCGCATTTGTAATGTAAATCTCTGTCCTTTATTTTCGTGATGTTAGAAGTATCTACCGCTATCATATCCGCATCGTAGCCCGGCTCTATTTTACCTTTTTTCACACCAACGAGCTCTGCTGGGCGACTCATAAGGATCTCAACCGCTCTCTTCAACGAAATCCTCCCGCGCTTCACCATATAAAGGAATATCGGCACATAGGTTTCTACCTCCGGAATGCCCGAGGGCGCGGATTCGAAATCATCGTCTTTCTCCTCATAGGTGTGTGGTGCGTGGTCGCTTGCAACGATATCTATGCTGCCGTCGATGAGCAGTTCCCACAATTTTTCTGTCATCCATTTCGCTCTCAAGGGCGGGTTGACCTTGCCGAACGCTTTAAGCGGCATATCCCGATGAAGAAATAGATGATGTGGTGTGACTTCACATGTGAATTTTCCGATCTTGCACATATCCACTGAATCATTAGAACTCACATGTGCTATGTGGAATCTGCCCTTGTCAAACAGAGATTTTATTGCCCTAACTTCGCAGTGTTCGGGTCTGGCATAATCGTGGTCAACAAGATCTTTGCTCGTTTTTCTTATGCATTCATCCAGTTCAGCGTGCACGGAGATGAAAGCGTCGGTTGGAATGATCTCGCCAGCATGAGCATTCGTGGTTTCACCCATATAGAGTTTAAAAGCGCCGTTGATGTTTTTGAGTCGCTCTGCTTTGCTTGATAGCATAAAATACAGGGAAAAATCTACATTGGCACGAGTTCTCACTGTGCTGAGTTTTTCTAAAAAAGTCTCTCTATCTGTCACGGGAGGTCTGGTGTTTGGCATATCCATAACGAAGGTCACACCTCCATAAGCGGCGCTCATCGTACCGCTGTAAAAATCTTCTTTGTGCGTGTACCCCGGTTCTCTGAAATGAACATGCAGATCCACGGCCCCGGGTAAAATTAAGCCCCGCAATTTTCTGCATCCTGGTATGTGTTTTTTTACAGTTTTGATTTTCCCATCCTCTATTTCTACGCATGCGTCGATTATCTCCCCACGATAGTAGATCCTACCCTCTAATTTCACAGCGGTTTCCTCCTTATTTTTCCGTGGGGCTCTTCCTCCTCGAATATCTCTGCGGTGAACGCGTAAATCTTTGTGTTTTCATCAAGCCAGCAATCTGGCGGCAAACCCGCTTTCCAGCAGGTCTGCGATAAAAACTCCATCTCGTCCCAGCCCCATTCAACGGGAACCTGAGGGAGCAACAGTCCTTTGTAAAACCCTTTTTCCACAATCAGTCCATGAACGCCGATTTTAATCTCTTTCGGCAAATCTTTCTTTTTGACCTTCAGTTCCACAGGAGGTGTGAGCAGCGAAACCTCAAATACCACCTTATCCAGCTCCCTCGGCGATAGCGGTGGAAACCGCGGATCGTGGAACGCGGCGGATAACGCGGATTGAACAAGCGCATCTTTCAAAGGCAAGATGGGTTCTGGATAGCCTATACAGCCTCGAAGTTCGTGAGATGGATAGCGGGATATCGTGGTGAATACACCCGCCTTCTTTTCGAATTTTTCTGGAAAATCAAAATCTGGAATCTTTCTGTTTTTGAGATAATTTTCCACGGTGGCTCTTGCCACCTTAACTGCGAATTCTCCTTCGCTATCTGTGTATTGCGTCATAGAGTTGCACCTCGTGCTCTCTATCCGTTGCATATATTTAACTCTATCCCCATTTTTCAGGAATGGTGCAAATATTTTTAATGAATGCAAATACTACCCTTCTCAATGAAGGTTAACGAGATATTCAAATCGATACAGGGTGAGGGAATCTATATAGGCACACCTATGCTTTTCGTGAGATTGACGGGATGCAATCTGAGATGCAAATGGTGTGATACGAAGTACGCATACACGGAGGGAGAGGAATGGAAACCTGAAGATTTGCTGAAAAAAATAGAGAGAGAGAGTATGGAGTGGGTGTGCATAACCGGCGGCGAGCCGCTTATTCAGGATGAGACTTATCTTCTGGTGGATGCACTGCTCAGAAAGGGCCATAAAGTTTTAATAGAGACAAACGGCTCTGTGGATATCTCGAAGCTTCCCACAGAGGAGAATCTGGTCGTGTCTCTGGACATAAAAACTCCATCATCGGGTATGCATACTTTCAATCAATTTAAAAATCTGGACTATCTGGGGCCAAATGATTATGTGAAATTCGTGATTGCCGATGAGACGGATTTTGAGTATGCGGTTAAAATCATAAATACCAGAGATATAAAGACAGAAATAGTGTTTCAGCCGCTGTGGGGCACGGATATGGAGAAGCTTGTGAAGATGGTTCTTGATGCGAATCTTAATGTACGCGTGCTGCCGCAACTTCACAAGATTATATGGGGTGAGAGAAGAGGGGTCTAAGAGGAATTTGCAAAAAAACTAAAGAATGATAGGCAAAAATTATCGGAAAGAGTTAAATATTGAAAAAAGATAATTCTCACGGTTATTACGGTATATACTCTATGGAAAGCGAAATTTGCCCACGCGGGAAGAGGTGAAAAGATTTGAGCGAGAATTTGCAGTTTGAGCTGTTGCTCGGCGAAGAAATACTCTTTTACTCCCCGAATAAAGATATATGGGAAAATTACAGATTTGATTTAATGGCGTAGGTTACTATTGTAATGGGATTTATACCCTATACGCTTCTTATAC
>WAOZ01000088.1 GCA_015520975.1 DHVE2 group archaeon
GTCTATTATCACATCGTAAGGTTTGTCAATGGTTATTATAAGTGCACACTCTTCCTCCAGTGTACCTTTGGCCGCGAAATACAAAGGAAATATGTACGCACCGGAGAAGCTTCGCCCTAAAAATATGATGTTTGAGCCCCTTATGAATCCGCCGTTCAGGAGTTTGTCTATTTTTTCGTGCCCGCTCGGTGTGCGAGTCATACAACCACCTTTCTCAATCTGATTTTCAATCCGTTTTTATCCTCGGATATATCTATTATATGGGGAGGAGTGGCAGGTTTCACACCCTCTATGCAGTAAAGAGAGTTAATGGTTCTTATTCGTAAATATCTGTTTGAAAGATACATAATTTTATCTTTCACTTCGCTCTCTTCCGACAGTATTCCCACACCGACATTTTTCCATTCTGTCATCCATTTTATGCCCTGACTCACGAGACGAATAACCTCGTTTTTTGAAAATGACGATTCTATGGCGCCGTATTCTGTTATATCCAGCACGGGTCCATTGCTTATCTCTGTGAGATGCTTCATCACCATTTTCCAGATTTCCAGCCTTCCTTCTGGGGTTGGAGAATATCCGTCAATGAACCATTTGCCTTTAACCGCAGCTGGTACACCCTTCAGAATTTTAAGATATTTCAGATTTTCTGCATCAATGTACTTTGTAATCTCTTCAAAGTAATCTTCCGAGGAACTGCTCTCTGCAGGGGCTATGAACACACCTCTCTTTTTAAGAATGTTATTGAGTATCATAGAGTACACGATAGGCCTGTAAGCTTCTTCTATTACATCCGTGGACAGCTCCAGCACATTGTAGCTCCCACGTTTAAGTCCCCCTCCGAGAAGCGTATCGAGGTCTTTGATCCCCGTTGAGATGTATTCTCCAGAATCCTTGATTACTCTGTGTTTTTTGCCTTTAAATATCTTCACGCATCCCCTTTTATGAAAAGTATAATTTTTTCCGTCCGTAGAAAGAAGATATGTTTTGTTAATAGGCTCATCTTTTAAGCTTACAGTGACGCATTGAACATGCAGATGAGCTCGTTCTTTTTTACTCACTTCCATAAATGCGGCGACGATGTTTCTCAGCTCTTCACTTCTGTATCTCGTTGGTATAATCACATTCAAACGACAACCCTCTACGATATCTTTCTGTATAAGGTATGCGAGTTCTTCTGGCGAGATAATATCCTGACGCATTCTGTGTGAGGTTATGATATCATCGAATCCGTCTATGAAGACGGTAGAGTTGTTCGGCACACCTGACACGAATTTGTACAGTGATTTAATCTCCTCTGGAGAGTGTTTCAGGATAAAGTAGTCCAGCTGCTTTGTTTTTATATTTCTCTTTCCTCTCCTTTTCCCTGTGGGCTTGAATGGTGGTTTTTCGTTGTAGAATGAAAAGTAAAATACGGGCGTATTTTTAGCCAGTTCCTGAGCAATGGAAACGGCAACCTTTCTGTAAACGGTGTCTGGAGAACCGCTGATAATGAAACTGACAATCCTATTTTTAAACATCTTTTCAACACATTCCGGCATTTTCAGGCTCGCAGTTGTAACATATCTCACGGAGTATTATAAGGTTTTTAACGGATTTAAATCTTGTGTATGCAGAGAACTTCGAGAATGGCGTTCAAAAATTATAAATATAATATCTCTTCTCACTTCTCAACTCTAAATACACGCTTATTCAATGTTGGAACCTTAAATTACAAAAAAGTTTTATAGGATAAACTCTACCCGTTCGTGATGGGGCTAGTACTGATACTCCTATTTCTGTTTGCGGGTATCGGGGCAGGAATAATCACGGGGTTGGTGCCTGGTTTCCATATAAACACGATGGCACTGATAGTCGTATCTATTTTTTCAAATGGAATTGTTGACGGGATATATCTGGCCGTTTTTATCATAGCGAATCTGATCACGCATACATTTCTTGATTTTATACCCTCAACTTTTATAGGTGCGCCAGATGAGAGCACAGCGCTATCAGTTTTACCCGCGCATCGAATGCTGCTTAGCGGAGCGGGTTATGACGCTGTGGTGCTTGCTACATGGGGCTCGCTTATCGCTGTGCTGATATCCATATCAACATTCCTTATTTTCCAGATACTTCTCGTTGAATTGAATCTGTATTCTGTTTTAAAATGGGCAATACCTCTCATCCTCTTTACCATCATTTTATCGGTGCTCTACCTGGAATCTGAAAAGTCTTTGAGGCATACAGTAATGGCGGCAGGTGTGTTTTTACTGTCAGGTATATTCGGATATGCTGTCCTATCTTTTTCAGCAAATGGTAATTTTTATCCTTTTCCGTATCTCAAGACAACATTTCTGTTCCCGGTTTTTACGGGGATGTTTGGTCTGTCCACGCTGTGGCTTTCCAGAACGGTTAGGATTCCGCCTCAGAAAATCTCTAAGAATGTGAATTTGAACAGAAAATATGTGCGCGCATCCTTGGCAGGGACATTTTCAGGCGCGCTGGTCGGGTTTTTGCCCGGTGTAACCTCGGGCATAGCCGCGGTGCTATCCAGAATGTTTTTCCGAGATGAAAATGAAAAAAGCTTCATATGTGCCATGGGCAGCGTTAACACGGCAAACGCCCTTTACAATATGCTGGCACTTTTCATTATACTTCGTCCCAGAAGCGAGGCCATAGATGTGATATCGCAACAGATATTTGTTACTGAATGGGGCAACGCTTTATCACCCCCGTCTCAGATACTACTATTTATTCTCGTGGCGCTTGTTGCGGCGGTATTTTCGTATTTCATCACGCTCAAGGTGGCAGCGAAAGCCGCGCGTATGATTCCCAGAATGGGCGATAAGTATGGAAAGCTATCTGTGAAAATTATGATTTTTCTGTGTTTTCTGATTTTCATATTTACAGGGTTTTACGGACTGATATTTGCAGCCATAGCATTTTTCATTGGGCTGCTTCCTCCAAAACTCGGAATAATGAGAGTTCATCTGATGGGTGTCATAATTTTCCCGGTGCTGATTTACTATCTGTGAATTTTCTACCTGTTTGTTTTTGCTTTGCCCTAAACGATAATTTTATATGGTTAAAACCACATTACAGTACAGGGATCGCTATGGCGAAGAATGAAGATTGGTTTGAAAAACTCCAGAGCGAACTGGAGAAGAGAAAAGAGGAGATTGTGAAAAGTATTTCCACCGAAAGCGAGAAAAAAACAGAGCTCAATAGAAACCTCATTGAGGATTTCTGGAAGATATGGATTCAGTTTCACAAAATAAATGTGCCTTTCAAGATGGAACCACCGCACAGTCAGTGGGGTACATTTGAGGTTTATCCGGATAAATGGAGGCTCAAAGACAACTTTGATTTTGCCGCAGTGCGTGAGGTCAGTCTGGTTGACATATCGCGTCAGCAGAACAGAACAGGCGATTCCCTTAAAGTGATCTACTACAATACCGAGGGTGGAGAGAGAATAAGGATGCTGTTTGAATTCTTTGAAGGTGAGAAATATTACAAGTACTCTGGATGGAAAAGAATATATGCCCAGTACATCCTTTATGATGAAGATGTGAAAAAGGCGAGCATAGATAAAATCAGAGAGATTCTGCTTAAAGTTATACCAGTTTGGTACGAATCGCATCTCAAAGGTGACAGGGACATCATCATAAACTTCATAAAAGAGAATTTCCAGAGAGGCGAAACTTTCACAATGTAAGGGGAATTAATCTCCCTTAGGTTCTATATTCTTTTTGAGTTCCTCTCTTAGTGCTATTTCCTGCTCCCATTCGTCCAGCGAATCCAATGCCTCTTTCAGCTCTCTGAGACAATCTATGCATATCCATTTGTTTCCGACTCTCTTCATAGGAAGATGCTTGTAGCCGATTCTTTCGCAGAAAAAGCAAACATGCATCTCTGATATTCTGTTTTCCACATACGCATCCATTTTCATACTTTCCAGCAAACTTTTCATAACCATTTTATCCATCGCGATCATCTCCTGTGGCGTGGATTTATCAGAAGATATTTGTCATCAGGCTCGAGTTTGACAAGGTAAGATTTTGTATTTTTGGCGATGCATTTCAGCATTTCGACGGCTTTTGCATAATTTTCTTTAGTATACTTCATATTTTTGTATCTAAGCACATCCAGCGGAGTGAGACGCGCAACATTCGTTTCGGGACCTATGTGATTTTCCCATTTTATTTTTATATCCACTTTTTCGCTGCACTCTATATTATCGGGTATGTAAATTGTGAGCTTCACATCTTTTGGAATCTTTTTGGAGGGAGTTAAACCGAAAAAGGATGCCGCTATTTTTTCAATATCCTCTTTGTTCATTGTTCTTCCCTCCATTAGAACACATCTCCCGATACGATAACCTCTATGCCGTGATCCGTTATTTCGTATTCTTTCTCCTCTCTGGTATGTGCGGTTCTTCTCATCTTCAAAACGCGAATACGCGGTCTCATAAGGTTTCTATCCTCCACAAAGCGCAGCAGAATCACTCCGTCAACGACATATTCAACAAGGCCGTCTCTGCTGACGGTGGGATTGCGAGGATCAACTTCGGCGGTGAAAAGCGATGTCGCCCCGCTCTCCTTCACACTTTTGCTGAAACTGAAAAGCGCTTTTCTCCGTTCCTCCTCCGTTTCGTAGAGCATTGTGATCAGACTTATGGAATCAACGGATATGCGCTGCGCGTTGAATTCCGTTATCATCTCCGGAATATCACTCTGCAATCGTTCCACGCTACTTTTCGCATCTTCTGGATCCAGTTTTATCACAAGGAGTTTATCTTCTTCCACATACCTTTTGAAATCCCAGCCGAACACCGATGCACTTTTATATATGCTATCCTCGTCCTCTTCGAGGCTCAGGAAGATGCATCTCTCTCCGTTGGAGAGTCCTTCATTTATAAACTGCATGGCGAATGTGGTTTTTCCGGTGCCGAATGAGCCTATCACCGCCACCGAGTGCCCCTTTGGTATGCCTCCGTTGAGCATTTCGTCCAGTCCGGGGATTCCGGTTTTTACTCTCTCCATATTGATCACCCTATTTTTTCGGTATTTACCACAACGAAACCCTCTCTTCTGTTGAGAGTGGTGTTGAATCTCGCAATTCTCTCCTCTTCAAGATGCGACATCAATCCCACAAATTTCAAAACATACATGTACCTGAATCTTTTTGAATATCGTTCCGAGCCGCGCCATTCGAAAACCATTACCCCGTCCACAGAATCGAATAACAAAGTTTCATATTTTTCGTCAAGAATCCCGAGGGTCAGAAGAAGATATATTATGGTATTCCATTTTTTTGCCACTCTTCTTAGTCCTTTTATTACATCTATGAGGTTGGTGAGGTCTATTCTCGGGGAGGTGGCGAGGTCTGTTAGGGAATCTATTATGACTATGTTCCCATCTGCGCTTTCACTTATGAAGTTAACGAATTCTTTGAGCAGATCCCCTTTTCTTTTCATGTATTCGCGGGGATCGCTGCTCACCCATTTTCGTGGGATTATGCTGCTTCGGAAATACTCTATGGAAAAATCTCTGATGGTCAAGTTATCTCTGAAAGCATTGGCGAGATCTTCGTTGAATGTGAGGTCCACAGCCCGTAATATCTCCGACTTGCTCTTGGAAAAACAGATGTATATTGTACCGTTCGGAATATATATATCAGGGGCATCTATGATAAGAAAATTCCTTCTTTCGGGATGCTTTCTAACAAGCGCAAGTTTTGAGGCTGATGTGTATGCAAACTCTACATTTCCCGCACCGGGTTCTCCTGCAAGAATCACAACTGAGCCTGCAGGTATCCCTCCCTTGACAATGTTGTCGAAAGCGCTGACAGATGTGGGTATCCTCATTCGCAGAAAATATAACAATGGGAGATTTAAAAGTTTGCCTTTATGTTTTTTCTAACTTTTCGAAAGAGTCGGGGAGTTTCTCTTTTTCTACAACCAATTTGTTGTTGCGCAGGAATTCTGCAAATTTCTTATCCTCCCCCTTTATATGGAGAATGAGCCAGTCAATTAAGTACTTGTTTATGGAAAATGCGAATACATTATCAATCCCCTTTTCACGCGCGTGTTGTAGCATCCTTCTTGTGTTTTCATAAAATTTTTTGTGTTCGGCGCGATGCTTCTCAAAATCAGGATATCCATATTTTTTCATATACTTCTCTTCTGTTCCAAAATGCCATCGTGCATACCTGTCCATAAAATGGAGGGCTTCAAGTGCACCATCTCTGGAGTTGCGAAGAATTGCATCGTTAATTTCGTTCAGGATTTTTATGAAGTATTTGTGCTGTTTATCTATTTCCTCAACACCAGTTTCCAGTGAAATGTCCCATTTTATCTCTTTTTTCATTATCGGAGAATGGTTGAATGATTATTTATTTTTGTTGCGACGCGAATGTGCGGAAACGGTATGCTATGAGAAAATAATAAATATCCGCGATGCAATCACCGACCGATGAAAATGAGAACCTACCTTAAAGTGACTTTCAACAGCGAGGGTGCCCCTCCGAGCGAGATAGTCGCCAGATTGCAGTCGTTGGGATTTAAGCCAATAACCGGTGCTTACGATATGGTTTATGAATGGGATGACGGGGCATCAGTGGAAGATGCGATCTGGTTCGCAGATAAGGTTCATGAAACGCTTAGAGGATACAATGTGCTGTTCCAGCTCGAAACAATAACCGAATAAAAATTATTTTTTATAAGGATATCTTTTGTATTTTCCGCAATAGAGGCATTTTATAACGACCTTCTTTTTTTTCAATCTGACCTGCGATGTTATGCCGGGATACAGAAAATTATGACATCCTTTGCAGATATGATATTTCATCTCTCTTGGGATTCTAACATTGTATTTTTTTGATAAATTTAGCATATGCTCAACATACCTTTTTGCTCTAGAAACATTTCTTTTTTTTATTTCATCCATTGCAAGTTCGAAAAGGATTTCAATTCTTTCTCGTGCAATTTTCCTCTCGAGATATCTTTTTTTCCTGCGAAACACGGGATGTATAGGAGATGTGAGTTTAAAAAC
>WAOZ01000089.1 GCA_015520975.1 DHVE2 group archaeon
GCAGCGTCAGATGTGTATAAGAGACAGTGCGTATACTGTGATTTAATCTTATCGTTTCGTTTTTTCACATGGGATGAAAATGCCGATGCAGGTCGCAACATTTTTAATCGATTTCATCATGGCTTTTGATATGAGGGAGATTAGAGCCCCGCGGGGCACCAAATTGAATGCGAAATCATGGCAGACAGAGGCACCTCTCAGGCTTCTCATGAACAATCTTGACCCCGAGGTTGCGAAAGACCCGGCAAATCTAATCGTGTACGGTGGCACAGGCCGTGCAGCCCGTAACTGGGAGGCTTTTGATGCCATAGTGGATACGCTTAAAAAACTCGAGAATGATGAAACGCTTTTAATCCAGAGCGGTAAACCCGTGGCGGTGTTCAAGACACATGAATGGGCACCAAGGGTGCTGATAGCAAATTCCAATCTAGTACCCAAATGGGCTACCTGGGAATATTTCAGGGAATTAGAAGAGCGCGGGTTGATAATGTTCGGCCAGATGACTGCAGGTTCTTGGATTTACATAGGTACTCAGGGTATATTGCAGGGCACATATGAAACACTTTACGCGGTGGCCCGAAAGGAGTTTGGCACGCACGACCTAACGGGTAAGTGGGTTCTTTCTTCGGGTCTTGGTGAAATGGGCGGTGCCCAGCCCCTTGCCATAACCATGAACAACGGTGTGGGAATAATTGTAGAGGTGAATAAATGGGCCATCGATAGAAGATTGAATGGTGGTTATCTCGATACATGGACCGATGACCTTGACGAAGCGCTCAAGATGAAAGATGAGGCCCTTAAAGAGGGTAAGCCTTTGAGTATAGGTTTGCTGGGCAACGCCGCGGAGATTTATCCGGAACTTGTCAGGCGTGGTATAGTGCCTGATATCGTTACGGATCAAACCGCAGCGCATGACCCGCTCAACGGATACATACCGGCAGGTTATTCTGTGGAAGAGGCGGCAGAATTGAGAGAAAATGACCCTGAGAAGTATCTTGAAGAAGTTAAAAAATCACTCAGAAAGCATGTTCCCGCAATGGTCTGGTTCAAGCGCCACGGTGCCAAGGTATTTGATTATGGTAACAACATAAGAACACAGGCGAAAGAGGCCGGTGTGGAGGATGCATTCGAAATACCCGGTTATGTGCCTGAGTACATCCGTCCTCTGTTTTCAGAGGGCTCCGGGCCGTTTAGATGGGTTGCACTGAGCGGCAATCCTGAGGATATATTCGAGACGGATAAGGTTATAAAGAAACTGTTCCCCGATAACAAACATCTTCTGCAATGGATTGATAAAGCGGAAGAGCATGTGAAATGGCAGGGACTACCTGCACGAATCTGCTGGCTTGCGTACGGAGAGAGAATGAAGGCAGGACTTGCGTTTAACGAACTTGTGCGTGAAGGAGTGGTTGACGCACCCATTGCGATAGGCCGCGATCATCATGACACGGGCAGTGTTGCATCACCATATCGCGAGACCGAGCGTATGAAAGACGGTTCGGATGCGATTGCGGATTGGCCCATTTTGAACGCTATGCTGAATGTTGCAAGCGGTGCAACATGGGTATCCTTCCACCACGGCGGCGGAGTGGGTATCGGTTATTCACTTCACGCAGGTATGGTTATCGTGGCAGACGGTACGGACCTTGCAGAGAAGAAACTTGAACGCGTTCTGACCAATGATCCGGGTATAGGCGTGGTACGCCATGCAGATGCCGGTTATGAAATAGCCATAAGAACCGCAAAGGAAAAGGGTATCTGGATGCCCATGCTTAAATAATCTAAACACTCTATTTTTTATGTCCAAGCCACCATTCTGCAAAATTATCCACAACGCTATCTAAAAACGATTTTCTATATTTTATGATGGTGTTTGCCACAGTCTCTGGACGCCGAATTTCGTAATAATTCTCCCTGCCAATGCTCTCTCTCACAACGATACCCTTTTTCACTAGCTTGTTGAGATGATACGATAATGTTGAGGGGGAAATATCGAAATTTCTCATAATATCCGCATGCTTTGACCTGCCGTTCTCTAAAAGAAATATCACAATATTTCGGGTTATGTTGTTTCTGAGCAGCCCCATAATCTTCCGCTCTTCCTGAGTCATTGTGGTGTTCGCAAAATATCTCTTGTATCTTCCGTCATCTTTGGAGACCACAAGCCCGTTTTTTTCGAGAACCGAGAGATGGTACTCAAGCATTCCAATGGGTATGCTGAGAAAGCGCTGTAATTCTCTAAAATGCATTCCGGGATTAAGCACGATTGTTTCGTATATCTTTTTTCTTGTGCTTAGTTCTTCCATATCTTCACCTTTTGAGGGCGAGTGCAAAGTACATAGTTATCAGTATGATTATATCAAGCAACAGCGAGATCTCCATAAAATCTATGTTAAGAGTGAGCAGGGTATTCAATTCGTATATGAGCGCTTTTATAAAGAATATAAAGAACGCCACGATTGCAAAGATCATCCCATTTATTCTGTATCTTTTATACCCCACGGAAGCTATTATCAGCAACACAGCAGCGACAATGAGCACGATTCCCGCGAGAATATCCGTGATAAACATAATTAGGTATAGGCATCCACAGATATATATTTTCTATCATTTCCATATACTCACATCGTCGGTTATCACCACATCGCACAGGTCTTCTATTCCTATGAGTGAGTCCTTGGAATTCACAGTCCAGAGTGCAATCTTTGCACCGACAAGTTTGTACGATTTCAGCAGAAATCTGAACACATTTAATCCGAGAATTTCCCGAGCGATGATAGGTGCATTCACAAATTCCGCTTTGAGAATGGGCACAAGAACGGGTATAAGAATTGCAATTCTTCTGGATTCAAAAAGTATGCCGATTCTTGCATCGGAGCTAATGTTTCTCAGCTTTTTCAGAGCATAGATGTTGAATGAGGAGAACAGGGTTCTGTGCAGCGCATCATACTCTTTCACTATCCTGAACGCACTTTCCACAACATCGAGGTCCTTTATTTCCACATTTATGAATGTATTTGAAGGCAGATGCTCATACACATCTTCGAGATAGATGAATTTCTCGCCTCTAAAAGAGTATTTTTTTATTACCTCTGAGCTGGTGTTTTTGACGTTTTTTGATATCCCCGTGGTTCTCATAAAATTCGCGTCGTGATGGACAAGAACCCTTCCATCCAGTGTCTGCCACACATCCAGCTCAATACCGTCTGCGCCGGCCTTTATGGCTTCTCTGAACGCTATTAGAGTATTTTCGGGGTACTTTGCGCTGTAGCCTCGATGCCCTAGAACAATCATCTTTCGCATATAACACGCCAAACTATTTAAGGTAAATCCATATTACTGTCCCGATGAATAGAAAAGCCACGGCTTTCTCGATGAGTGTGGTTCTGGGAATTGGATTTTTAGCTTTCAGCCGCAGTATTGGATGGGCATTAAACAAAGGTTTTAGTTTCACGCTACTTGGATACTACACGGATTCGCCGTTGATAAAGGGTATAGTCCTCGCCATGGAAGGTTTAATAGGTATGATAGTGCCCCCGCTCATTGGCTGGTACAGTGACCGTATATTTACCCGTGCTGGCAGAAGGAAACCGTTCATTCTTGTGGGCGGCATACTTGCAGGAGTATCCATATATCTGGTGTATTTCTTCTATTCTCTGAACTTACCTCTTCTGGCATTCGCATTCATGCTTTCGTTTTTCTATTTCTCCATGCACCTTTACACGGCCCAGTTCAGAGCTTTGATGCCTGAATTTGTGGAGTCAGGTCACAGAGGAAGAGCGAGCGGTATAATAACAATGATGGAAGTGATAGGCAACCTTGTGGGGTTCATACTTGGCGCAATTTTATGGGTTATGAATCGACAGTATCCGTTTATTATGGGTGCTGTGATGATACCGCTTGCTGCGATTTTAACATATTCTATAATAGACGAAAAAGAACTTGAAGAGGAAAAACTCAGAAAGGTTAAAAGTGAAGGGCTTATCCAGTATGCTAAACGGATGTTCGGCGAGAAGGATACTCTGCGGTTCTATGCGGCTCAAACTCTGTGGTGGATGGGATATGAGTTCATAGCGATATTCTTTATGGGCTTGATGGCGCAGATAATTCTGGGCACAGCCACGCAGGAAAACATTGACAAAATCACGCCGACCGGTGTGCTTCTTATGGGATTATTCAACATAGCTGCAGTGTTCTCTGCGATTGTTGGTGGCAGAATTTACGATAAAGTGAGCAAGAAAAAAGCGATAATCACGGGTGCACTGATTTTTGCTGTATCAATATTCGTTTCTATGTTCATTCCGATTTTCAGCGAATTCACTGGCGTATCAAAGCTAATTTTAATAGCGTTTATACTATCCATAGCAGGTGCTGGATGGGGTATACTTCTATCCGCATCGTACCCGGTGATTGGAGACCTGCTCACCAAATACAAGCGTGAAGAATTCAACGGCAGATATTACGGATTATTTGAGGCTTCCAGAAGCCTGCCTATTTTCCTTGGAGCGATACTGGGTGGAGCATTTTCCACGGCGGCATCTGAATCAGTACACGCGATAGACTACACGATTCTATTTCCGATTGCCGCTTTAACGGTGGTGCTGGCACTGCCCTTTATATACAGAATGGAAAAGCTGGAGGGATAGATGTTGCTAATTTTAATGGCAGGAATAACCGCTCTTTTCCTATTATTTTTCGTGTTCGTTTTTTTTGTGGCGTATAAACTTGTAACACCGAAACGCCTCATAGGTAAATGGACACCCGAATCGCTGGGGTACGAGTATAAAGATGTGCAGATTCGCACCAAAGATGGGCTGTATCTTTCAGGATGGTATGTGCCGCGCGGGGATGAATGCGTGATATTGCTTCATGGCTATTCGGTGAGCAGATGGGATACTGTATACATGAAAAAGGTGCTGGATATACTCGTATCTCATAATTTTTCTGTGTTTATGTTCGATTTCCGTGCGCATGGTAAGAGTGATGGGAAACATACAACACTTGGAGATAAGGAATATCTCGATGTTGAAGCGGCTGTTAAATGGGTTCAAAGGAAACATCACAAAATAGCGATTGTTGGTTATTCTATGGGCGGTTTTTTGGCCGTGAAAGCCCTTGCATATGGGCTGTCAAAACTTGTTGTGGCCGATAGTCCTTATGTGGATATCCATGCAACAGGTGCCAGAGGTATGAAATACTTTGCATCGTTGCCTGAATGGTTCTATGTGTTTGTAAGATATCCTGCAGCATTAATTGCGGGGATAAGTTTCAGAAACCTGACGCTTGAAAACTTTCCTGAACGCATAACGGGAAAATGTCTCATCATCGGAGGAAAGAGAGACCCGCTTGTCACAGTAAATGAAATTGAGCATCTAAGTAAATTTCTCAAAAGAAGAGGCGCTGAGGTTAAAGTATGGATCACCGATGCCGCGCATGTGCGTAGTTTAGCGCACGATGAGGATGCCTATGCAATGATGCTTATTGAATTTCTTCAAAACAGTTTTTAAATAATATGCTTTAC
>WAOZ01000090.1 GCA_015520975.1 DHVE2 group archaeon
AAAGATGTTGTGATGACGGAAGAGTATCTTTCCAAGGCACGGGAAATAGTCACTGAGATGGAAAGCACGATAGCCAAGGAAATTTTCGATTCCGCAAAAAGTGTAGCGGCAACAGCCAAGAAATCCGGGGTGAACATACAGCGTCATGGCATAATGGGGTTGCTCAAAAAAGCCAAGGATAGCATAGAACGCGGAGATTACAGAAAAGCCATTGAGCATTCTTTAGAGGCGCGCAAACTTGCGCGAGAATTGAGAGATAAGGCAGACAGGGTGTACTCGCATCTGGTTAATGCCGCCAAACGCGTTGCAAAGCTCAAGAAGATGGGCGCCGATGTCTCCGAGATAGGCAAAATATTGCTTGAAGCCAAAAAGGCTTTTGAGGAGAACAGATTTGAAGATGCTGAGAAGCACTCTCTTAAATGTATAGATGAGGCGGATAAACTTGAGAGCAAGGCAAAGGTTGATTACATCAAGAAAGAGATTGATGAGATGGGTAAAATAATGCGCGAACTCGGGCTTGGAAATCAGTTCAAGAAAATATCAAAGGAATTTTACACGAGATACGAGGATATGAAATTCGACAAGCTCCCGGATCTGGGTGAGAAAATACTCGAAACTCTGCGGGAGAATGTAGAGACCATACTCACGGATTATATAGGCAAAATAGAAACGGATCTCTATGATGCGAAGGAGAAAGGCTATTCGATAGACATCAATCCGGAGGATCTGGAGAATGCCAAGGATCATTTCATAAAGAGAAATTATCTTGAGGCACTACAAATTTTGAAGAAACTTGAGAATGAAATAGCGAGCATTTACGAGAAGAATGAAAAAATTACCGAGTTGAGAGAGCAGATAAAGAAAACGCTGGATATGGCATCCTCTCTGGGTGTGGATGTGTCCAAATACCGTGAAAAGATAAACGAACTGAGCAAAATGAAAAATGTCGAGGATGCTGAGAGAGAAGCAACTCGCATAATCAAGGAAATCGAAACCGCCATAAAGAAAAAGGTCAAGGCGCTTATAACGAAGGTTGAGGGCAACCTCGACAAACTCAGGAGGAAAGGAGAGGATATAACTGCTGCGGAAAGTATGCTCAACCGCGCCAAAACCGCGCTTCAGGAAGGTAAATATGGTGATGCAATAAGCTTAACAATTGCAGCGATGGGCGAGATCGAGAAATTCGAGATGCAGAAGAACACTGCTTACGGAATACTGAAGCGGATGGAGACCAAGATAAAGGCTCTGAGAAAGATACTGCCACCGGATATAATTAAAGAGTATGATGAAGCGAAAAAACTGTTCCTCAAGGGTATGTATCAGCGCTCTATTGAAATATCTATGCAAATCGGCGAGAAGCTTTCCAACATAGAGAGGATGATTGAAATCATAAAAGAGAGAAACGCTCAGGTTAAGGAGATGGTTCAGAAAGCGCACAGACTCGGCATGGATGTTAGGCCCGTGCTCAAATTGTTCAATGAAGCGAAGGAAGAGTTCAAGAAGATGAACTACGAGAAATCGCTACATCTTGTTGAGCAGTGCTATGCGGAGGCGAAACTCCTGCTCAAAGATGCCATGAACAAGTACAAGGCAATATACAGCAAGATACTTACCCTGATAAAGAGACTCGATCTGGAAAAGGAATTTGAGGATGAATTGAAGGAGATAAATACGCTCTTTGAGAAAGGCGATTTCGAGACTCTGAAAGTCAAACTCTCGTCGCTTAATAAAGAGCTGGAGAAGAAGCTCGAAGAGATAACAGAGAGGATGATGGCCGAGTTTAAGGAGAAAAAGCGGATGTTCAAGGAACTCAAAATTGATGTGGGCCTTGATCTGGAAAGAGAGGAGGCAACATTGAGAGAGCTCAAGGCAAAAGACCACATAAAATTCTTGGAACATATGCATTTCCTCAACGAAAGGTTTGAGAAATACATGCCATATCTCATCAAAACAAAGATTGATAGGTTTAAAGAGAGGCTTTACAAGTACGAAAAGCATGGGGTCAATATCGATGAATATCAGAACAGAATATCCGAAATACTCTCCACCATGGAAGAAAAGGATTACCGCGAGATATTCACCATGATCGATGATGTGGAGCGCAATTTTGAACGCTATCTCAAAGAATACATAAAAACGCTCATAGAGCGCGTTAAGAAACGCGTCGGTGATTACAGCAAGGAGAAGGCTGAGGAATTCGCCAGCAGAATGCAGAAACATATGGAATCTGGAAACTACATAGATGCGATACAGGTATACGAGGAGGCGAACAATTTTGTTGCAAAGTACAAGTTGTTCGCGGAGGAGTTTGGACGGGAGGTTGAAGAACTCAAAGACAGACTCAGATTCGGTTTATCGTTGGGTCTGAAATTAGGTCCGCAGATATCCAAACTTAAGGAGATTGAAGAACTTACTGTGAAGGACACGGAGGAGGCTAAGAAGCAGTTAAAAGCGCTATCGGAGGAAATAGAATCTCTGATAAATTCACTTGAGCCCAAACTTGAAATATCTCTTGAAGTCGGAGATAAAGTTGACGGTAAATACGCGGGCAGGATACGGGTAAAGAACGCAGGTACTGCCGATGCGATGAATGTGAAGATCAAACTCACAGGCTCGTTTACCATGGACGCGCCCCTTGAGATATTGAAGGTTGAAAAGAATTCGGAGGAGGTCGTTGATGTACTCCTCGTTCCGGGCGCTGGTGAGAAACTCAATATTGAGGCCACATTCACCAGATTCGATGGTAAAGAGTATTCGGTAACGCAGACTCTGGACGTGCAGGCGCCGAAGCCCGAAGAAGAGAGGCAGGAGCGTGTGGAAGAGAAGGCAAAAGAGCCAGAGAGAGTGGAAGAGAAACCGGAGCTGGAGATTAAAGCACCAGAGACCAAAGCACCGGAGCAGCCGGCTGAGGAGAAGCCGTCTAAAGGCTATCGCATAGAGAAGGCAAAGGAGAAAGTTAAATGTTCGCTCTGTCGCGGAACCATACTCCCCGCTATGAAGCTGGATATAGTGATATGCGAGAACTGCGGTGCGGTTTATCATGTACCCTGTGCCAAGCGTCTGGGCAAGTGTCTCAAATGCGGTACCAAGTTTGATTTCGAGTGATCATGATGTTTAAAAAGAGATTTGGCCTTGCAAAGATAACTGAAAGCAGTGACATTTCGACACCATCTCTTCTGCGTATTGGAGAGGACATCGTTATTGAAAACGATAAATTCTTTTTTTTAGGTAAGGAGTATAAAAGACCCGTGCTTTATCCGCCAGATGTGCATCAAACGGAGTATCCTCTGGGCGAGGATATTTATCTCGTACCAAATATAAACACCCTGCTCCGCGATCCGAAAAAATTTGTTGATTATACAATCTTATTAAGAAGCAGATTGGGGTACGATAAAATTTTCTACGCGCCTGGAGTGCCGCCCCACCTCATACCTGTTTTAGTGTATCTCGGGTATGACCTTTTCGATGATTCGTTCTCCAAACTTTACAGGTGTTCGCTCACCGGCTGCAGAAAAGGAGAATCAAGAGATAGATTTGCGGAATGGATTATGCGCGAGACCCTGATTGCACTTGAGAATGACGCACTGAGAGAGCTTGCAGAAACCGTGGGCGATAACACCGCGAGAGCAATACTGCGGTATCTCGATTTGAAATATTATAATACCGTGGAGCAGTTTTTCCCTCTGAGACTTGAAAAGCTTAACGCGATAACTCACGACTCACTTTATAGACCGGATGTTTTAAGATGGATAAAGCGCCTGAAGGAAAGATACATTTTTCCGGAGTACGCGAAGCATCTTCTTTTGCTGCCCTGCTCTGCGCGAAAACCGTATTCTGAATCCCGTACTCACAGGGAAATAATCAGTGCGGTGCGCTCAACGATGCACGAGGTCATACTCACATCGCCTCTCGGTCTTGTGCCCAGGGAGTTGGAGCGTTTTTATCCAGCGCAGAACTATGATATACCTGTCATAGGACACTGGTATGAGGAAGAGAAGTGCATAATCAGAGAGATGCTTGAATGGTTGCTGGAAGAGCACGAATACGAAGCGATAATATCCTATCTTCCGGAGAGTATGCGATTTCTGGAGGATATCCTTGAAGAATTCGGTGCTGTCGCGATATGGGGCAGGGATTTGGGGTTGCTTGCACAGGAAACCAAAAAGTTAGGATACAGAGTTTCACGGAAAAAGGTTGTAACGGAGAATATGCGTGTTCTTTCAGCGTTTCAGTTCGGCAAGAACGATGTACTGATGGACTTGATGAGCGATGCGACCGTGAGAGGCAGATTTCCGAAGATAGATGTTATGGTCAATTCCGAGCGCTTATTCACGCACAATCCCAGAAACGGAATGCTCACTCTAACAAAGCTCTCTGCCGAAATTATCGCTTCCACAGGCAATTACACCGTAGAAATAGACGATTTTATGCCGCAGGGGGATATTTTCGCGGTTGGGGTGATAGGTGCTTCTGATGATATACGATGTGGCGACGAGGTTGCCGTGGTACACAAAGGTGAGCTCAGAGCGTGGGGCACTGCAAAAATGTGCGCGTGGGATATGGTAAATCTCCAGCATGGAAAGGCCGTGAAAATTCGGGGCAGGGTGAAATCCTAAAACCACACCTTTTTGATACTTGTGTGAAATGGTTCAAATGTTCTCTTCATAAGGTCGTCGTACATTTTCAGATAGTATTCAATATCAAGCTCTTCTATGGATGCAAGTTCCATGGGTCTCGCACGGTAAGTTGGGCCACCGCTGCCCTTTACTATAACCACCTTCAAATACATCCCTCTGTGTATGTTTATCTGGTAATTTTTTGCGAGTATGCTCGCGGCGACACTCGCCTTAGTAGGCTTTTCGTATTCTTCGGGTTTCTTGGTCAACTGTTCCACTATTGCGATATCCTCAATTTCGAAATCCCTGTTTTTTATTCTGCTCCGGAAATCCTCACGAATGGCCTTTGCCTTATCCTTTTCGTTCATAAGAAGATGTTTCACGGCGAGTTTCTGTGCTTCTTTCATAATAGGAGGATAATCACGGCGTATGTACTCAATACCAACCGCGCTAACGGTGTCGTTTTCAAGATGTGCGTATTTCTTCTTTGCCCAGAATACTGCGCGTTCTGCAATGCGCTCGATTTTTATGTTTAAAGGATACGCGCTGTTAATCGCGTCAAGGATCACATCCACATCTCCATTTATAAACTGCACACCGTCGGTGTCTATGTAGATCACCTCGCCTTTATGCTTTTCAATGATGTTTTTCACGCTTTTTATATAATGTCTAGCCAGGGCGGCGATGAGCTCCGCGGCGTTTCGGTTGTAGTAAGTGGCACTGTTCCAGCCCATATAACCGTACATGGCGTTTGCGAGCACTTTGAGTGCCTTCTGCTCCGCGTCGATTTTTTTATCGTACCTCTCCATCAGAATCTTTCTGAGCTCCATGCGTCGGTTCAGGAAATTTTCAATCAGAGAGGGTATCACGCCTTTTTTATCCTTAATCACGGTGTGCTTAACCCCTTCGATCTCAACAATTTCCCCTGAACCCGAATCCACGGTCTCCGGGCTTATGTTCCATATACGGATTATATTCGGATACATGCTCTGAAAATCGAGATACACCACCTTTTCGTACACTCCCGGGGCTTTGAGATAGACATATCCTCCCTCGTACTTGCCTCTGCCGCCGATTCTTATGCTGTTTATCCCTCTTTTTTTCATTTCACGGGTGATTATGGTATCCACTATTTCTCCTATGGTCATTCTGGTCTGGTCTTCTATGGGTATATCCGTGATCTCTGAAAGGCTCTCCTGAAACGGTATGAGTTCTTCGGCGATTTTCAGCAATGTTTCAATATATTCGCGCAGGTATTTTTCTAATCGCTCGTCGTTCATTCTATGCAATTTAAAATCTGGGACGACCTTAAAACCCTCAATACCTATGGCTTCTGCGAGTTCGTCGATCTCTTTCGTGGGTAACGACGGGAAATCTCTCCAGGCGATGGAAAACAGGTCTATGTTTTCCCTGCCCGGGATCAGGGCCCTTTTCAGTATGATCCCGCGGAAATATTTTCCCGTTTGCTTAATCTTCTCACCTTTCCTGCCTATGTTTACCAAAAGTCCGTACTTTTTAGCTCGCTCTATCAAATACGGAAAATCATCGCTATCCTGCCTGAATCCGATAATCCTGTCGGGGTCAAAATTTTTGAAAATTTCAACGAATTTTGAAATCATCTGTTTTTCGTCGCCTTTTAATATGATTGTATCCGTCGTATGCACGGCGATCATTCTTATTCTATCTTTCGCAGGATCTGGAAATCCTATGGGAGATGGATGTAGCGTTTTGAAGTAAAGAGTTTTCATATGTTTTAAAATTAAGTGGATGTTTATTAATTTTTTGAAAAAATGGGTAAGTTACAACCCTTGAGAAAAATAAAATAGTGGAGATTAATAAAAGATGTGCAGGAAATTAGACATTTACAGGATAGTAAAGATAGGGGTGAGAGTGTTAAAGAGGGCGAGAATACCGCTTTACTGGAGCAAGTATTCACATAGGAACCACCAGCGGGTTC
>WAOZ01000091.1 GCA_015520975.1 DHVE2 group archaeon
GGCCTTGGGGCGATTCGGGGGAGCATGGGGATGAAGACATTGTTGGTAGTTTCGCTGATATTAAGTCATAGCTAACCATAATTTTTCTGCTGTACCAATCAATAAATTCGTTAAAGGAAGAGAGGCGCCATATGTGATGCTCGTATTCAAGCCAGAATCTTTACATCTTACAATTTGTCTACAGATTGTTCTTTCGAGACACAACACCTAAAATGGAAAGCTATATATATATCACATATATGCCCCATTGAGGAGGTCGGCGAAATGAATGTGCATAAGAGGAGAAAGCTATGACAAATAGAGATATGGGGCTATCAAAAAGAAATAACGGATATGTGATTGCCATTATCATATGTATCAGTGCTTTTGCAGTACTTCTCGCTTTGAGCATGTCAGCACATGCTACATGGGGACATACAACGTACAGTGTGTTTTTAAAAGAATGGAAGAGCACAGACCAGGCAAACTATCATGCTGGGGGGCCTAATCATCCATATATTGGTAACTATAATCACTATGGTGGAGAGATTGATGGAAAGAAAGGATGGAAATGGAGCTGGTGGAACACTGGATATTATGTACCTATTAAATTCACAGGCAGCGTAACATTCAAAGCGAAACCTTCTGGAGGGATAACTAGCGATACTTCTTCTGCAGGAAGGGCACCGAAGGGAGGTTTGGTCATAGGTTCTATCGGAGTAAGTATTGGTCCTTGGTCTGTTGGAATACCCACTGCAGATTATATCTCATACTGCTATAACCCAGCCACATTCACTGGAACATGGACCGATTACAGAACCTATGATGCATCATTAATGAATTCGGATTTTGCATTCTGGCAATCTATGTACCCATATTCATCTACCTATAACAAAGATCAAAAAGTGGTAATAAAAATGGGAGTTGTTCGTGCAGGCGCCGCTGATCCATTACAACAACCTCAACCAGTTATCAACGGATATGATAGCTCCAGCGCTTACTTTGTTTTGGGTGATAACAACGGTGGAGACGACGGATATATCGACCCAATATGGAAAAACAGTTAATAACAGCTTTTAAATTTTTATTGATTATGGTTGTGCAGATGGAGGGAAAATATGAAGGTTCAATGCGAGAATGTGGAAAAATACTATCTTGCGGGGAGCAATGTTGTTAAAGCGCTTAGGGGTTTATCGTGTAGTATCACCTCTGGCAGGCTCGCCGCGGTGGTTGGTCCATCAGGTAGTGGAAAAACCACACTTTTAAACCTAATTGGTGCACTTGATCGCCCCACAAGGGGCAAGATTATGGTGGATGGGCTGCATCTTGAGACACTTTCCCGGGAGAAGGCAAATGAGTACCGCAAAGAATACATTGGATTTGTGTTCCAGCGTTTCAATCTTGTTCCGTATCTGAGTGTTCTTGAAAATATAATTCTTCCTGCGTATCTGGCAAAAAAAGGAAAGAAAAAGGCGCTTGTGGATAGGGCAGTGGAAATAATGGAGAATTTAAATATTGTGGATAAATCTGGAAAGATGCCAAACGAGCTGAGCGGGGGTGAGCAGCAGAGGGTTGCGATAGCTCGGGCATTGCTTATGAATCCAAAAATTCTATTGGCAGACGAGCCAACCGGTGAATTGGATAGAGAGACTGGGAGGGTAATTATTTCAATTCTCAAAGAAATTGCCGATAGTGGCAAGATTGTGATTGTGGCCACTCATGACCCGGAGATATCCAATGTGGCGGATTATGTTATCAAATTGAGAGATGGAAAGAGGGTGAGTGAATGAAAATAGATCGCCGGATAATCGTCTTGGCAGTGTTTGCATCGCTGCTTCTCGTGGCTGCAGTGTATTACTACGCGGTGCGTCCCGGCGCTGAGAAGGTGTTCAAATATGATGTTATAAAAGCTATGGAGAATCTTAACGAGGTTATGTACCCGTTCTGGGAAAATTATACAATCTCGGGAGTGGCAGCGGAGCATTATCTTGCAAACTCATCCGCGTATTTTATGAAAGCGGCAGATAAAGCCAAAGTACTTTTAATTGGCTCCACGCCATACAGCAAACTCTCAGAGGTTATTAACGAAATAGTGGAATTGCTCCATAAAAACTCATCGTTCATATATTCAATCTGGGCCACTTGGAACGACTCAGAAGAGGGCTTGCCTTACCGAACGATATGCCCGTGGAATCTGAATAATCTGACCTCAGAATCTCCAGATGATTTTGTAGACGACTGCACAACCACAAATTGGAACATGCTGATAGAGTTTCTGGAGAGCATAGTGCTTTAAGGTGAATATATATGATTGGCAGGATGATTTTGCCCACGCCGGTTCACCAGATTCTTACCATTCTTGTGGTGTTACTCCTCGCAAGCGTTTTTACCATTATTTATTCCTCAGAAAATGGGTTGAAAGATCAGGATATATCCACATTTGGCTCAAATACTATCTACGGCGAGTATGTCTATTATATGGGGTTTGACGAATCTCAGAGGGAGAAAATAGAGAAAACTATGGGAAAAGTCACATCCAGATACCCGTATCTCAAAGAGTATACAATTTACATCACAAATTCTACTATTTCGCTAATTTCGGTAAATAAGGATGAAATATCTTTGAACACCCGTGAGATTTTTGTTCTAAACACATCTGTGTGTAATGCCCTAAATTTCAGGTATTTAAAAGCGCCTACTGCCACCAGTGGAATCATTCTGGGCTACGAGATTTACCGGGCATTGCTGGCCACTGGACCCTTGAGTAAGCTTCACATCTTTCTGAAAACTAATGAATCGGAGATATTTAACTACACGGGTCGTGTGATTGGGGTCATAGGCCCGACGCCCTCCGATAGCGTTAACGCTGGAATTTTCGTGGTTGAAAAAAAGATAAGCATAGCCCATGAGTATCTTTATCCAAAGTACGTGGTGTTTAAGTACCCTGCCGAGTATAGGGAGTACCGGTACGCTCTCGCACAGGATTTGAACGAGCGGGGTATACCTATAATGACGCCGCAGGAATCTCATACTGCCGAGTTATTTGTGGAAATACTGAATTTTGCGGCAATATTTACTGGCATTTCCCTGTTATTCGCAATTGGTACTTATTCATTCATCAGCAAGAAAATATGGCTCAAAGAGCTGGCAATAGCCATTCTCTCCGGGTCAGGGGAGATTAAAGTATTTATCTGGATGTTTTTGAGGAGTTTGATAGTGGTTCTTGTGGCCATTCCCATAGGCACTCTGCTGGGGGTATTTGCATTCAATTATATAATTTCGTATCTTCCGCCCACTTATTATTTTTATTTCAATCCTCAGCCGGTGAGTGAAGAGATTTTACTTTTGAATCTAATCTTTGCCATAATTGCAATTTTCTTCATAACTCTGTTTGTATTCAAACGTGCAAGAAAGCGCACCACCATTGAAATAATAAGGGAGGTGTTTTACTGATGCTCATTGAGCACGCAAAGCGCCGTTTCAAATCGCAGCGGAGATGGAAAACATTAAAAATTGTAATTGTCAGTTTTATTCTAATTGTTATCGTTACAAGCAACGGATTTTATCTTTTCGTGTCTCAGATGGCAAACGCTTACGAAGGGCGTTACTATCCTCAGGGTTCCATGGTGGTGGATGGCGTAAATTCAACTTTGTTTTCCAAAATACTGGCTCAATCTAAGATGCCACATATCGCAGGTTATACGGAGCTTGATAGATTGGTAAACGGAAGTTATACTGTGGAGTGTGCAGGCTTTGAAGTGAATATTCCTCCTGAGGAGATTGTTGGCGTAACCGAGAAATATTTTACTCTGTTCCATATGCGCATTGTTGCCGGCTCAGCTATGCAGGGAAGCAGAGATGTTGTTCTGGGCACTGCGATTTTTAATGATTTAAAAAGCAACATTCCCGGATTTGGCGTGGGAAGCCGATTCACCATATCCGCCGGAAATGTGGAGAAAAACCTAACAGTGGTGGGCGTGGTATCCTCTGGCAGGCCGGGCAGCGCCGTGTTGGAGACAATGTCCTGGCAAATCATTGATTATGGGGTGTTTGTTAATAATCGCACGCTTTTGCAATTGTTCGGCACGGAAAACATAACTCCCTACCTCATTGTTAAACCTGATAGCGGTTACGAGCTCCTTGTTTATTACGAGTTGAATTCCAAGTTTAAGTATGTTGATTATCCCGGGCTGGTGGAGTTCAGAGATAAAGATGCTCTCGCTTGGCTCGGATATTTTCTCAACCTGCTTACTTATTCCGCATTAATAAGCGGAGCTCTTGCCATATTTGCATCGGCGGTTACGCAGATTAAATATTCTGAAACAGAGTTTGGAGTGTTCAAGTGCGCAGGCATATCATCATCCAAAATATTTTTAATTTTATTGTTAGAAACGCTCTTTTTGCTTGAGATTTCCCTTGTGATAATATTTCTCATCTCTGGATTTTTCTTATTTGGGCTGCTATCACTTTCAGGAATGGGCATGCCTTTAACGGAAATAGTTATTTACGGATTCGTAAAGCCTGTTATTATGGTGCTGGCAATACTCATGGTTTACCCAATCTACGGCGTGATAAAGTACTATTTGACAGCGCCCGCAAAAATGCTCAGAAACTAAAAAAATTGAAAAAACATCCCCTGAACTTTGGCCGCTGCGACAGCAACGAGGAATTGGAACTTAGATTCAGCGCCTTTATCCGCATAGAACTGCGAGCCGCGATCCGTGTTCACATCCATTATTACTATGTTGTAATTAGATGCGTGGACTATAGCTTCTCTCGTGCTTACATTCTTCTCTATGTAGCAGTGCCTCACTATCCATTCTATTTTCCTGTCGCTTAACTTTACCACTTTCTCTATTTCTCCCTCACTCTTAACTCTTTGGTGAAATGGGCATCTAAGATGCGAATTCCCCCCGAATGTGGGATTTAAGAGCAACGTAATTGCGAGTTTGACCGCTTTTAGAGGGCTAAATAATTTCCGCACTCCACAATATATAATTAAAATGCACAAAGTTTAAAAACATATTTTCTATACCCTAAGAGTGGGGCCCGTGGTCTAGGTGGTTATGACGTCACCCTGACACGGTGGAGGTCCCCGGTTCGAATCCGGGCGGGCCCATTTTTGGATTTTTGTTTTTCCGAATTAAAATTTATTTGGATTGTGGCTAATTGAGCATTTGTTCGCATATAATATTTTGGACTATGTTTTAAAGAATTCTTGGAATATTTAAAGAAACTTTTAAATCAGTTCGTTAAATAAACCGCAATGTTTTTTATAATGCGCCCCATATCCCCCGCACGAAACAACACTATGGAGGATGTAAAATTGACTCAAAAAAAGCCTCCGGCTCCTAAAAAAAGAGGAACAATCAGAGTGATAGTGGATAGGTGCAAAGGGTGTTGGTATTGTATAGCATATTGTCCCACAAAAGTTTTACAGGTATCGGAGACTCTTAACGAGAAGGGCTATCATCCGCCGGTGCTGGTTGAAAATCCACCGGAAAAGGTGTGTATAGCCTGTCACATGTGTGAGATGGTGTGCCCAGATTTTGCGATTATAGTGGAGGAATTGAAATGAATGCGGGCAGATACTTCTGGAGCGGGGATATAGCCGCTGCTGAAGGCGCAATAGCGGCCGGCTGCCGTTTTTATGCGGGATATCCGATTACGCCGAGCAGCGAAATTGCTGAGCGTATGGCATTACGATTGCCACAGGTGGGTGGCAGATTCATAGAGATGGAAGATGAAATAGGCTCCATAGCAGCGATAATAGGTGCCTCGTGGACAGGTGTTAAAGCCATGACCGCCACCGCGGGCCCTGGAATCTCGTTGATGAACGAAAACATAGGTCTTGCGGTGATGACTGAGGTGCCGATAGTAATTGTAAACGCTATGAGAGGTGCGCCTTCCACCGGGTTGCCCACGTTAATCGGTCAGGGTGACATAATGCAGGCTAAATGGGGTTCTCATGGCAGTTATGAGATAATTTCTATCTATCCTTCGAATGTTCAGGAGACATTTGATCTTATGATAGACGCATTTAATTATGCGGAACGATACCGAGTTCCTGTGATTTTCCTGCTCGATGCACTTCTTGCACATATGTACGAAAAACTTGATGTACCACCTCAGGAGGAGATCGACAAGCGCGTGATAAATCGCAAAAAACCCACAAAGCCGCCGGGTGAAACACTGATTTATCAGCCGGACGAGGATCTGGTTCCGCCCATGCCAGCAGTTGGTGAGGGCTACAAAATCCATGCCACCGGGCTCACTCACAACGAAAAAGGCCATCCTGAACTGACCGTTGATGCTCAGGAGAAACTTGTGAAGAGATTGAACGATAAAATAAGAAAGCACGCGCGCGAAATCTGGAAGGTTGAAGAATATCTAACCGATGACGCAAAACTGATAGTATTCGCCGCCGGAAGCGAAGCCCGCGCGGTTAGAACCGCGGTTGATATGGCTCGAAAAGAGGGACTCAAGGTAGGACTTATGCGTCCAATTACCGTATGGCCATTCCCGCATGAGTATGTGGAGAAATATGCAGTGGATTATCTGGTCTCTGAGATTAATTACGGCCAGATGTACCATATGGTCAGAGAATATGCATCGGGCAGGGTTGAACTGTTCCCCGGTATGGGTGGCGAGATCCACACACCGCAGCAGGTTCTCAGGGCCATCAGGAGGATGATAGAATGAGCATGATGGAGGATATAAGGCTCAAAGTCGAATCACTTTTAAGAACGGAGCGGTTGCCACATGTATGGTGCTCCGGATGTGGAATCGGCATAACGCTCAATGCATTCTTGCGTGCAGTGGTTAGGGCAAACATAGATCCTAATCAGCTGGCTGTGGTTTCGGGTATAGGATGCACAGGTCGTGCGGCTGGATATGTTAATGTTGATTCTTTCCACACCACGCATGGCCGTGCGATACCTTTCGCAGTGGGTTTGAAATTTGCCAGACCTGATATGCATGTGGTTGTTTTCAGCGGAGACGGTGATTTATTTGCTATCGGCGGAAATCATTTTGTTAATGCAGCACGGAGAAATCATGATATACTCGTGATTGCAGTAAATAACTTCATTTACGGTATGACAGGGGGTCAGCACGGTCCCACAACGCCCACCGGGGCATTCACAACCACAACGCCCTATGGCAATCCCGACAGGCCGTTTAATATTCCGCATCTCGCAATCTCTCTCGGTGCGCCATATGCGGCTCGATGGACCACACATCATCTTATGCAGCTTCAGAATTCCATATATACTGCGCTTCACAGAAAAGGTTTCAGGGTGATAGAAGTCATATCTCAGTGTCCAACCGTTTATGGACGCAGAAACTCTATGCGCGATCCGCTTACAATGATGGAATATTTCAAGAAAAACAGCATCATAAAGCACGACGCCACCTTCGAAGAGATGGAACTGACATACAACGGCAAAATCGTTGTGGGTGTGTTCAGGGATGTACAGGGTATTCCGACATATGAAGAGCGATATGAAGATATAATAAGGAGGGCTAAAAAATGAAGGTTGAAATCAAGTTCGGAGGATTGGGCGGTCAGGGTATAATAACCGCAGGATACATAACCGCTAAGGCTGCGGGCATTTACGATGGAAAGGAGAGCGTATTCACACAGGATTACAGCGCCGAGGCTAGGGGTGGGGCATCTACAAGTGAAGTTATAATCTCAGATGAAAAGATAAACTACCCCCATGTGATGCAGGCTGATTATCTCATAGTGATGAGTCATTCAGCCTATAATGATTATCTCCACAAACTCAAAAAAGGTGGAGTTCTCATAATTGATGAAGATTTGGTGAAGACGGATGAGCGTGCATCGGAATACAGGGTTTATTCCATACCTGCCACGCGCATTGCCGAGCAGTTGGGAAACAGAATCGTGGCGAATATAGTCATACTCGGATTTTTCACAGCAGTATCGGGTGTGGTGTCAAAAGATGCAATGTGGAAAAGCATTCGTGAAAGCGTGCCCAAGAAGCATCTGGAGCTAAACGAAAAGGCGTTTCACAAGGGTTTCGAATACTACGGGTAAGTTGCAACCCTAGAGAAAAATAAAATATGGCACATTTATAGCCAATGAGCAGAAAATTCGATTTGATAAAGAGTGTAAAGATTGGGTTGAGAGCGCTCAAGAGAGTAAAGATACCGATGTATTGGAGCAAGTATTCACATAGGAACCACCAGCGGGTTCCTATAACCACCTGCTACCTAAGATATGCCGGCACATTATGCTGATAGTG
>WAOZ01000092.1 GCA_015520975.1 DHVE2 group archaeon
ACCTTCTACCAAGGCGCATAATTTTGGATTCTTCTCCACACGGTCGCTCCTCCGTGATTTTTTTCATAATTTCCCTTGCACGTGACTCAATTTCTTCTTTTTCCATAAATCCACCCCGTAAATATTAATTCTCACTTTTATTTAACACTTTCGAGAAAAATTACTTTATCATATTTTTCAGTTTGTTAAGCATATTTAGCGCCTCTATGGGTGTTATGTTCATAATATCCACCTTTTTCAGTTCTTCGATGACTTCATTATCATTCCGCGTCTCAAAGAGCACGGTTTGCAGAATTTTTCTGGTTTTTCGTACCTCTATTGCGTTTTCCTTTTCGATCAGATTTAGAACCTCACGCGCCCTGTCAATAACCTGTTTGGGCACTCCTGCAAGTCTGGCAACTTCAATACCGTAACTTTTGCTCATGCCTCCGGGCATCACCTTTCTCACAAATACCAGCCCATCGGGCGTTTCTTTTACCGCGATATGATAATTCTTAACTCCCTCAAGTATGTTCTCCAGATCTATAAGATGATGATAATGTGTTGCAAAAATCGTCCGTGCTTTTATTTTCATATGAATGTACTCGCTTACACTCCATGCAATCGCGAGCCCATCGTAGGTGCTGGTACCCCTGCCTATCTCATCCAGCAAGATCAGGGAGCGCTCCGTGGCTGTGTTTAAAATATTGGCAAGTTCCACCATCTCCACCATAAAAGTTGAACGCCCGCGAATGATGTCATCACTTGCGCCAACTCTCGTGTATATCCTATCAACGATGCCGATCTTTGCCTGCTCCGCGGGAACAAATGAGCCTATCTGGGCGAGTATGGTTATGAGAGCTACCTGACGCATGTATGTACTTTTGCCGGCCATATTGGGACCCGTGAGTATTATAAACCTCGCATCCTCATTTATATGCGTGTCATTGGGCACAAAATCCGTGTAAAGCTCCACCACTGGATGTCTTCCATTTTTTATTTCTATTTCCATGCTCTCATCGATTTCCGGGCGAACATATTCACGCTCCACTGCTACCTCGGCCAGGGACTGCACCACATCAATATATGCCACCGCCCGAGCAACTTTCTTTATTGTGTTCCCCTTTTCGGCAATTTTTGATACTATGGACTCATATATTTTTCTCTCCAGTTCCGATATCTTCTCCCTTGCACCCAGTATCCTGAACTCCAGTTTTCGCAGCTCTTCGGTCGTGTATCTTTCATAATTTTTCAGGGTCTGTTTTCTTATGTAATCTTTCGGTACGCGGGAAACATTGCCCTTGCTGACCTCTATGTAATACCCAATCACATCGTTGTATTTTATTCTCAAATTCTTTATTCCCGTTCTTCTCCTCTCTCTGTCCTCCATCTGAGCTATGAGCTCCGTAGCATGTCGGGCAATATCCCTTAGCTCATCGAGTTCCCTATCATAACCATCTTTTATCACTCCCTCACCCACATTCACATCCGCCGCTATGCTACTCTCAATCAGAGCTATTATCTCATCCATGCCCGAAATGAGATCCCGTGCTTCTCTGAGAATCTCGCTTTTAAACTCCAGACGCAGATCCTTCGCTCTTTTCAAACTCTCTTTGAGCGTGAGCAGATCTCGTGGTGTGGCACGACCCAGCGATATGCGCGTTTCTATTCTTTCAATATCTTTTATTCCTCTAAGGGCTTCGTCCACCTCCTCTCTCAAAAAATGATTCGAAAAAAGCTCTTCCACACCATCCTGCCTTTTCTTTATCTCGTGAATATCAAGAAGTGGGCGCTGGAGCCATCTTTTGAGCAATCTGGAACCCATCGGTGTCTTTGTTCTGTTCACGGACGAGTAAAGCGTGTATTTTGTATCTCCGGTTAAATTCCTGAAAATCTCAAGGTTTTTCAGCGTCGTTGAATCAAGAACCATATGCTTTTCTTTGAAATGCCCCTGAAGAGAGGTTATGTGACGAAGTTCGCTTTTCGTTTTTTCTTTGGCATATTTTAGCGCTGTGCCTGCGGCGATCGCCGCCTCCGTCGAAAGTCCGAAACCGTCTGTCTGTGATACGCCGAAATGCTCTTTCAGTATCTCCGCGGCATCGGAAAAATATTCCTGCGGCAGTTCTTTAACTTTAAAATCCGATTTTATAGGCGTGTTGGATAAGACCTCCGCCGGCTGTATCCTGAGCAACTCTGCCATGAGACCCGCATTATCCGTATCTCCCGCAAAGAATTCTCCCGTAGATATGTCCAGCGCTGCGAAGCCGTATTTTCCATTGGATGCATAAATACACATGAGAAAGTTGTTATCCTCATCAAGAAGTGTATCCTCTATGAGCGTGCCGGGCGTAACTATTCTGACTACATCCCTTTTAACAAGTCCTCTGGATTTTTTGGGATCTTCAAGCTGCTCGCATATCGCCACACTGTATCCTTTCTTAACAAGACGGCCCAGATACGCATCCAGCGCGTGATGGGGAATCCCCGCCATGGGCACGGGTTCATCTTTGCTGCGGCGGGTGAGCACGATGTTCAGCTCACGGGATACCAGCTTCGCATCCTCGTCAAAGGTCTCATAGAAGTCCCCCACCCTGAAAAACAGTATGGCATCGGGATACTTAGCCTTTATTCGATAGTACTGCTGCATCAGAGGGCTGACCATCCAGAGTATCAAAACGATGGGTGTTATTAAAATTTTTCCAATTTCAGATTTCTATCAGGTCTTTGGGCGCGGTTGTTAGAACCTCCGCATGGTCTTTTCTAACCACCACATCATCCTCAATTCTCACACCGCCAAAACCCGGTATGTAAATACCTGGCTCAACGGTGAGTACCATACCCTCTTTTAACAGCAGATCATGTGAACTTGTGAGACCCACATGATCATGAACTGCCAGCCCCAGCCCGTGACCCGTGGAGTGTATGAAGCGTCCTTTGTATTTTGTGGAGTCTATCAAATTTCTGACAGCTGCATCAACATCCCTGCCGTTCATTCCCGATTTTATTTTCTCTATTCCAAGTTTCTGCGCGTTCAGCACAGTTTCGTAAATTTCCTTCTGCTCATCGCTGGCTCTGCCGAATACAAAGGTTCTGGTTATATCGGAATTGTAGCGTTTGTATCTGGCACCGAAATCTAATAGCACAAAATCCCCTCTCTTCAATTTTCTTGGTCCTGAGAAATAATGCGGTTCGGCCGAATTTTCGCCGAACGCCACTATGGGTGTGAACGCCGAGTCTTCAGCACCCCTTTTGAGCAGCTCGTACACCAATCTCGCTGCTAACTCGTATTCCCTTATTCCCTCTTTCATAAACTCGGGCATTATTTCGGCAACCTCACTGGCGACTTTCGCGGCCTCTCTTATTATCTTTATTTCAGATTCATCTTTAGTCATTCGCGCATTCAGAAGCGCTGCGGAGACATCCACAAATTCCCTCTCTCCGAGGAGCGTTTTTATTTTCTCAAAATCACCGTGTGTTATCCCGGAAAAGTTCAACCCTATTTTTTCAGCGTCGCCCACGAGTTTTCTCAGAAGTTCGTCTCTCTCCGCAGCAGTGGAGAAAATATGAACTTCACCTATGCCCTTTGAAGCACTCTGCTCTTCCAGTTTTGAAGTTATGATTTTGACACCATCTCTGAACACGAGAGCATAAGACCCTTCAAACAGACCGCCGTGCACGAGTCCTGTAACATAATAAAAATTCAAATCAGCAACGGGTTCACCGCGGTTGTAAATAATTATAACATCCGTATCATCTGAACAGCCATTAAATATCTTGCTTATGCGCATATAAGATGGGATTGCTTCGTTGTATATACCCTTTTTGCATCGGCGTGAAAATAATCCTCCAAGGTCTCTCAAAAAATAAAAACTGTGTAAAGAAAAATCAATTAGAAAGTATCGCGTCTATTTCCTTCATTATGCCATCTGTCAGTTTCTCTTTTGCCTCCAGAGCGTTGAGATTCTCCTTGAGCTGTTCAGCACTTGACACTCCTAAAATCACAGAGGTAACCCTTTCATTTTTCAGAACCCATGCAATTGCAAGTTGAGGAAGCGTGATTTCCAGAGAATCCGCTATTTCCTTCAAAGATTTTATTTTTCTCTGAGTCTCGGTGCTTAGATATCCCTTTTCTTCCAGATGTTTTTTCAACCATGGAAAACGCTCAAGGCGCGATCCCGGCGGTATCCCGTCTATATATTTACCTGTAAGCACACCGGATGCCAAAGGACTGAAAGTGGTGAGTCCTATACCGGGATCCTTGTAAAGCGGTAGAAATTCTTTTTCAACTTTCTCCCTTGCAAGCATATTGTATTCAGGCTGCTCCACTATGGGCGGCATTATACCGCGTTCCCTTGCGAGTTGTGTTGCTTCAGCTATCTCTTCCGCGGACCACTCCGATGTACCCCAGTAAAGTGCCATACCTTTGCCCAGTATGAACTCTATTCCCGAAATTATTTCTTCCATAGGCGTCTCCGGGTCAGGACGATGACAGTACATAATATCCACATAATCCAGTTGAAGCCGCTTTAAAGATGCACGCATACCCTCTACCAGATGCTTCTTTGATAGCCCTCTCTGGTTTCTGGTTCTTTCACCCCACCAGAATATCTTGGTAGATACAACATAATCCATCCTGTTGAAATCCTTGAGAACTTGACCCAGAAGATACTCCGCCACACCACCGTTATAAACCTCTGCGGTATCAAAGAATGTCACTCCTGCGTCGTAAGCCATATGCACAACTTTCCGTAATTCGGCAAGACTCATCTGATTACCGAATGTGAGCCAGCTACCGAGTCCCATCTCGCTTAGCATCAATCCCCATTTACCAACTTTTCTGTACTCCATTTATCTCACCTCATATTTGCTTCTTAATGCAAATGATTGCGACCATATTTAAAAGTTTGCAGAAAAGTTGTTAGTGTGATTTCATTTTCATATTTTCCAGCTATGAGACATAAGTTTTTTATATCTTTTGATAATTGCGCGCTTAGGTGAGGACAAATGGAAGAGGTGCTCTGTAACATAGAATTTCTCGAGGAAAATGGTGTGTTCGTCGCGAAACTCCAAAGCCCGCTGGGTGGTCTCAGAGAGTATAGAGGATCATCATTCGACGAGGTCCTTGATCAAGTTATGATAGAGCTTCAGCAGGAATTTGAAGGTGTGCTTTGATGCTATCTCAGAAAGATGTGGAGTCTCTGAATAATTTTATTGAAAATGCCACGAAACCCTGGGTATGGATCGATATATCCATAACCAGCGGCCCCACGGCGGTTGAAACTTTTTTCAAAGAGTTATTCGGCGATGGTATTGTTCATCACTGGTCTCCAGCGGTGGCAGAGGGATACCTCGAGATAAGAAAGTGCAAAAATATAGTTATTCACTGGGTTGTGGGTGATTCAACGAAGATACTGAACATGCAGGAATTGAACACCGTGGATTTCGATGAAATTGATGATGCTCTTTACTCTACCCTTATTCACAACAGCGTTATCCGCCTTCTTTCGGACAGATTTTGAAGAATTTTCGCTCTTCTTTCAATTTCTTTCCATCCAACTGTGATATAACCTGTATCGTTTTCAACGGATACCGATGCCGCAGCATTCGCATAATAAATTGATGTCTCAATATCAAAGCCTCGATAGAGCGCTGCGTAAAACCCAGCACGAAAGGCATCGCCAGCACCCACCGTATCGCGCACCTCAACGGAATACGCCGGATAATGATACCATCCCTTTTGAGGAATGTGAACACTCGCCCCATTTTCTCCTTCAGTTCGTATAATCAATTTATCTCTAAGTGCCTCTCCTGCAAATTCCGCAGCCTTCTCATATTCAGCACTGTTGCAGAAAAACATATCTGCCATTTGAAGCATCTCAGAGAAAATAGCCTTTGTGTAAAGATAATGTATCTCCTGCGAAGGGTCGAAAATTATCTTTTTTCCTATGTGTTTTGCTTCGCGCATGAGTTTGAGATAAAAATGTGGATTGCCCGTGGCAAAATGCAGGTACTCAAATTTTTGCAGCAATTTGGGATCTAAATGAAGCGCAGCTTCATCCATCCACAGACCCTGCGCGACATAGGCCATCTGCACAGAGCCCTTGGATATTATAAAGCACACAGGAGTTTTTTCATCATAGACAAAATAACCATCAACATGCTCCTCAAAATCCTTGCCTATCACAGAGAAAACTTTGACCGGGACTTCTAAAGCACGCATACTTTTATATGCATTGTATGCTGTTCCTCCAATTCTTCTTTTCCAGCGCTTGATGTTCTTGCTCTCGCCGGGTTCGGCAAACGATTCAATTTCAATGAGCACATCGGAATTTATGTGTCCAAAGTAAAGCACAAAGCACATAATAATCCCCTAATCTTCCGCACAGAAATAAATTTTGTTGAGTATTTTTTCAACTTCTGCGAAAATCTCAGGGTTTTTAGAATAAAACAGATGCGACGGTGCAGAAGAATCCGAAGAGCCGAAATTCAATATAAATCCATACTTTTTTGATAGTTCCAAGCTTATTAACTCTTCGTATTCTTTGGGTAAAGAGACCGCGTGAAAGCCAACAATATCCGTATACCGAAGTAAATAATCTATATGCCAGTGCAGTTTTTTCATCTTTCTTAAATGCCGCCCAATTCTGCGCTGCAGATTTCTCTGTGCAGAGCCGATGTAAACATAGTATCCTGCTGGGAAAAATATGTTTCCTAGTGCCCCTATTTTTATAGTTTTTTCACCTTTGCATCTGATGAATAGCGCGTATATTCCTTTATCCGGTAATTTTTCCATCCCGTATCTCAAGGATTCTTGTGGCATATTTTTTCAATCTGAGGTCATGCGTTGCGATTATTATCGTTTTTCCTTCAGCGTTCAGTTCTTTGAACAAC
>WAOZ01000093.1 GCA_015520975.1 DHVE2 group archaeon
ACGGGCGGTGAGAATGCCTTCCGATGCGTGCATACCGTGGATATCGTCGGGTGTCGTTTCAGGCCTGACTAAGATGACCTTCTCCCCGTTTTCAACCATGGTCACAGCCTTGTCTGGATCGAACACAACTTTGCCCACAGCCGCACCGGGTGAAGCCGCCAAACCCTTTGCGATCTCTTTCTTCTCTGCGTTCGGGTCAATCTGCGGATGCAGGAGAGTATCCACCTGTTCGGGTGTGAGCCTCATAACGGCTTCTTCCTTGGTGATAAGGCCTTCATTTGCCATATCCACCGCTATTTTCACAGCGGCTCTGGCTGTTCTCTTACCTGTGCGTGTCTGAAGCAGATACAGTTTTCCCTTCTCGATGGTGAATTCGATATCCTGCATATCGCGGTAATTCTTCTCTAAAAGCTCCGCCACATTCACCAGTTGTTTGTATACATCGGGCATCAGTTCTTCCATCGTTGGAAGATTGCGGTTTGCATCCTGCTTGGAATACTCATTAACCGCGTGCGGAGTTCGTATTCCAGCCACGACATCCTCGCCCTGCGCATTTGGAAGGAACTCGCCGTACAGATGCTTCTCGCCGGTTCTCGGATCGCGGGTAAAGGCCACACCTGTGCCGCTGTCATCGCCCATATTGCCGAAAACCATAGTCACTATGTTCACCGCTGTGCCCATATCGTCAGGGATCTTGTTTATTCTTCTGTAAACGATGGCTCTCTCATTGTTCCAGGACTCGAATACCGCTCTGATCGCCAGTTCAAGCTGCTTGTAAGGATCCTGCGGAAACTCGTATCCGTGATTTTTGTATATTTTTTTGTACTCTTCAACAAGCTCCTTAAGGGCATCCACGGAAAGCTCCACATCCTGTTTTGCACCGTACTTTTTCTTGATTTCATCCAGTTTTTCTTCGAATTCCTCGTGGGGTATGCTCAGAACCACATTGCCGAACATTTGAAGCAATCGTCTGTAAGCATCCCACGCGAATCTCGGGTTATTCGTCTGCTTGGCAAGCCCCTCAACGCTTTTATCTGTAAGCCCAAGGTTGAGAATGGTGTCCATCATTCCGGGCATACTGATTGGCGCACCTGAGCGAACGGAAACTAACAGCGGATTTTCATCGCTACCAAAAATCTTTCCTGTCTTATTTTCCAGTTTCTTCATTGCATCAAGAACCTGCTCCCACAGCCCTTCGGGGAACTTGTTTCCATTCTCGAAGAACTTTATGCAGGTCTCCGTTGTTATTGTGAATCCGGGAGGTACAGGGAGTCCTATGGCTGTCATTTCGGCAAGGCCCGCGCCCTTGCCTCCCAGAAGTTTCTTGTACTCTGCTCTTTTGCTCATTATTTCTTCTTTATCAAATTCGTCAAAGAAGTACACATACTTCATGGCCATCACCTTCAATGGGTATTGGTATTCGATATAAATATATTCGGCTTTTGATGATGTTGAAAGGCAAATAATATTCGCTCGCCTTTATTATGGCATTTTTTCTATCTCCATGGAAAAATCCACAGAATCCACGGAATGGGTGAGATATCCCATGGATATCACATCAACATCGCATCTGGCGTATTCTTCAATGTTCTGCGGAGTTATTCCCCCGGAAATCTCTATGATAACCCGATAATTTCTCAATTTTTTTGCGATTCTGCCAATCTCATCGGGAGACATATTGTCCAGCAGTATTATGTCTGCTCCAAGCTCTGCAGCCTTCAAAGCGTCATACTCGTTATCAGCCTCCACTTCCACTTTTTTTGAAAAACTCACCCTTTTCGCCCGTTTTATCGCTTCTTCAATACCCACGAGGGCTATATGATTGTCTTTAATCATAACCATATCTCCAAGGTTCCAGCGATGTGTATCTCCACCGCCTATCTGAACAGCTATTTTATCAAGATAACCCCAGAGAGTTTTGCGGGTGGCAGCAATGCGTATCTTTGGATTTATGCGTCTCACCTTTTCAACTATTTCGTGAGTTCTCGTTGCTATACCGCTCATTCTTCCCAGAATGTTGAGAAGAGCTCTCTCCACGCTTAAAATCGTTCTTGCATTGCCTTTGATGCTCATAACAACGGTGTTTTTGGGAACTCTATCACCGTCTTTAGCGAGTATCTCCACATCAAGGCCCAATTTTTCCAGTTTTGAGGATAGATATTTTATACCCGCCACTATGCAGTTCTCTTGGGCTATTACTTTTCCCACACATTCCATATCCTCCGGAATTACAAGCTCTGAGGTTATATCTCCAAAAATTGTATCCTCTGTGTAAAGAATGTCGAACATCTATGACACCTCCAGCATGCGAAGTATGGCTTTTCTTGCCTTCTCTGCTATTTTTTCTTCAACCACGACACGGTGCTTTTTATTTTCCAGGCTGTATAGTATCTTTTCAAGAGTGATGTTCTTCATACCAAGACAAATCGCATTTTCGTATGCAGCGATGAACTCTCTATCTGGAAAATCTCTTTTCAGGCGTGAGATCATATCCTTTTCAGTAACAACCACGAATTTTGTCTCAGTGCTGTTTTTCACGAATTTTATCATTCCTCCGGTGCTCGCAATGATATTGCCTATTTTTCTTATCTCCGGCGGGCACTCGGGATGAACCATAATAAAGCCGTCCTTGGGAATCCATTCCGGGTCAAAGGAGGTATGCACATAGCAGTGTCCTTCGGATGGAAGGGGTATTATTTCTTTATCTGGCACATTTTCTGCCACATACGATGCTAAATTCGCATCGGGCCCGAATAAAATGGTTTTTGCGGATAGAGATTTAACAACCTTTACTGCATTTGCAGATGTGCATGTTATATCTGCCTCGGCTTTCGCCTCGGCTGTTGAGTTCACATACAGAACCACCGCGGCATCCGGATAAAGCTCTCTGTATTTTCTGATTTTTTCGGAGGTCAGGTACTTTGCCATTTCGCAGGCCGCCGCACGACTCGGAAGCAAAACAGTTTTATCCGGGTTAAGAATGGCCGCAGTTTCCGCCATGAAATCCACCCCTGCAAATACTATGTATTTTGCATCAACATTCACCGCTTTTCGGGCAAGTTCCAGAGAATCACCCACAAAATCTGCGATTTCCTGTACTTCGGGGACCTGATAATTGTGCGCAAGAATTATGGCGTTCATTTTCTCTTTGAGTTCTATAATTTTCTCTTTTATGTTCACATTCATCACACTCCTATCAGCACCTTTTTATCTATGTACTCAAGTATTGAGATTGGAGAGAGCGCAGCAAGATAACTCGTTTTTGGATTTTCGGGAGTGGGATGATTTTTTATCGTTATCTCAGCGGAGCCGAAAGCACCTTCAATGTATATCTCGTGAATATTGTATTTAATATCCGGGTCCGCGTATATCTCCACTTCGATATCCATACCTGTGATAATCATAAGAAGTACCGTCACATTCGTGCTTTTGGGGAATCTTTTGATCGCTTCCCGTGCAGTTCCTTTGAAAATCCTGGTACGGGTTTTGCAGTCCACACCGAGTATTTTTGCGTTTTTGGTGCTTTTTATTGTTACCTTGTTCAAACCTGCTATTTTTGCTGTTTTTATTATATCCAGCCCTCCTATTGCGCCAGAAGGCAGATAAATATTCACATTTTTTTCAAACGCTTTTTTGAAAAGACTGTCTCTGAACTCATCATCAACAAGTCCGCCGATGCTCATTATAAGCAGGTCTTTACCGCTGTCTATGATTTTTGAGGCGTACTCCTTCACCGCCTCGGTGGATGCGGCTTCTATGATAAGATCTGATTCCTCTATTAATTCCTCTATGGAACCGCATATTTTAATCCCGAATTTCTTGCATTTATCCGGGCATATATCATACACTGCCACCACATTTTTACTTCTTGATATTATTTCCGATGCTATAGAACCGCAGCCGATTATTCCTATACGCATAGAGCATCACCTTGAACATATGTTCAATCAGGGATTGCGGCATCCGATTTTAAATTTACGAAAAACGAAATTTATAAATATGTGAATTTCTTATTTTAAAATGGGTGGTTGTATGTTTGGAAAATATTGGACTGGAAAAATTATTGCTGGGATGACCGTATTTTTTGCGGTCATAATGCTGCTATCTTTATCGGCGAATGCAGCAACACTGTCTTTTAACGGCACGGATACAGTGGGTGATGTGACCTTTGCCGATGCGGATATAACCGGCGCTGGAGCGTACACGGAGGGAATTTATCAGTATTTCTACATAACTGTGCGTGGATCAATACCAACAGCGCCTCCAGATGGAGATACATATACATATACCATAAATATTGAAACGAGTTTTACAACAGAGTATGTTTCCATAGCATTAACTTGGTACACAAGCAACGGTGTGAGCTATCACTCGTATACATACGGTGTAAATTCATCGTCATTTTCAGTTCTGGATGATTCTGATGTAACCATATATGGTAACAAAGTGACGGTCAGAATCCCGGCTCTCGTGCTCTCGGATGTTACAGTTGAAAATGTGGAGTTTGCAACGGCATATTTCGGAAATGATGGTCTCGGTGGAGATACATATACTTATTACCCCTCATCTGGCGGAAGTGACTCAGGGAGTTCCACGGACACGACATACACATCCAACTCCATAGGATTCCTGTTTCTGAGCGGAGTGGTATTTTTCGTGTGTATCGGTGTGTGGATAATAATATGGCTTCTGGTGGCGCTCTGGGCTTACAAAGATGCAAAGAAACGCGGCGCGGATAGCCCAATATTATGGTTCTTTGTGGTGTTATTCCTCGGATTGATTGGATTGATTGTCTATATAATCGTTAGACCGAAGCAAGAACAGAGCAATATGCCTCCGCCGCCACCGCAGCAGTATCCACCGCCGCCACAGTGAGCGGTTAAATTTTTAAAAAATAATTCCTTTTTCTTTTTATGCGTGATAAAATTTTGAAGATTGTATATGCATCTGGTAAAAATGGGATTCTTCAGGAAGAATTGACGAAAAAATATGGTATAAGCAAAAGCACGGTGTCCACTGTTTTATCTTCATTTGAGAGGGAGAATATCGTTATACGAAAA
>WAOZ01000094.1 GCA_015520975.1 DHVE2 group archaeon
CATCACATAATTTCTGGGAATAATATAAATGTCATATACACCGATTTCTCGGGGCGTTTTATGCAGACATATTACATCAATTTCAACGGAGTGCGGTGGAGCAAGCCCGTATATGTTGGTGGTGTTTATTCTTCATTCGCATTTAACGATGGAGCGATTTATGTTGCATCGTCCATAAACCACAGACCTTGGGTTTACTGGAATGAAAATGGAGAATGGCACAGTCAGCAGCTGTCAGATGGCTGGAGCACCGTTACTGCTGTTTATGCTGGTGATTTCGTTGCGGTGGCGTGGCGCGGAGAAAATGCACTGTGGATATCGTACTATGAAAACGGGCATTTTTCATCACCCGTAAAAATAGCGGATGAGATTTACCCTATACGCAAGATAAAGATTGACGGATACAGTGTTGAAGCGGATGAAGAGGGAATCACTGAATGGCTGAATATCACTTATCGTGCGGCGGATAAAAACACTTGGTACCTTTATGGTGAGTTCCACGAGCCCAAGCATATAATTCGCACTTCGTCGACGCATGTTTCAGCCACGCGGGCCGTGGCAAACTGGACATATATGGTGTACATGGACGAAGATAACTCTTTGGCAGGCTACGGATTCAACGGCGATGTGCAGGAGATGATCGCGGGATACAATAACGCGGCTATAGGTGCGGTGAACCTTATAGTTCTGGACGATGGAAGCACATCGGGGGATACTAAACTCTACTATGTGACGAACAGCGGTGCGCAGGATATTTCGGCAAGTGCATCTTCGTGGTTATCCTCGGAGATGGATATGGGCGATCCGAATACACTGATAAACTTCGTTGTATGGACAGTGCAGAACTACCCCGCCAAGTATTATTTCCTCGATCTGTGGGATCACGGCGGCGATTACAGCGGTGCTATGTGGGACGATTCATCAGGTACCAATATGGATCTTTCAGATTTGAGATACGCTGCATTGACGATAAAGGAGAAAATAAACAGAACAATAGATATCTGGGGCTACGATGCCTGTCTGATGAATGCCGGTGCGGATGATTATCAGATCAAGCAGACTGCCGATATAATAGTGGCATCCGAGCATACGGAAGGTGGAGATGGCTGGGATTACACCGCGTTGATATCCAATCTCACGAACAATCCCGATTTAACTCCGGAAGAATACGCGTATAATCATGTTGTGCATGTTGATGACGAGGGAAATAGAACAGGTATAGTCACGATGGCAGCCATAAACACCACTGCATGGGATTTCTGGTTTATGATGGCGTATAATGAACTGGCACAGGCGATACGACAGAAAGCTGGAACTGAAAACACGAACATACAGAACGCATTCACCAACGCCGCATCCGCTGATTCCTCGTCTTGGAGCAGCGGAAAGGATGTGGGCGATTTTGCCAATCAGCTGAAAAGCTCTGTTACGGATCCGAAAATTCTGCTGTGGGCAAATAAGTTGCTTGAAAATGTCAGCAAAGCGGTGATAAATTCGTACGACACCGATACTTCGGGAAGAAAAATAGTGATGGCAGAGACTTCAAGCACCTCGGAGATAAATTCTACATTCTATGTGTTTATAGAAACCGAATGGGATGAGATGCTGAATCAGGTGTATAATCTTGGAACAGACGATAACAATCAGGAGCCTTACTGTAAAATAACCGCACCGGTGAACGGCACAGCGGTCGCTTCAACATCAACTCTTACAATAACAGGTACTGCCGGGGACCCCGACGGAACGGTGCAGAAGGTTGAGGTGAAAATAGACCGCGGAGACTGGATTACCGCGACGGGTACCACAAACTGGAGCTATACGCTAAACGCTGCGAATCTCACCATCGGCACGCACTATATATTCGCCAGATCCTACGATGGAGACCTGTACTCGCTTTATCCGTATGTGATAATTAATGTCATTCCGCGCACGGATCTGCCGGATTTGACGCTCAACTCCTCTGATATATCGTTCAGCAACTCCACACCCACGGAGGGCGATATAGTTACAATCTATGCCACAGTTCATAATGTGGGCAATAACGATTCTTACAATGTGAATGTGTCTTTTTACTATGATGTTGCCGATTCAGCGCATCTTATCGGCACCGTCAATTATGGAAACATACCTCAGAACGGCAGTGCATCGGGTAGCATTCAGTGGAACACATCGGGATTGGCAGGCACTCACACGATTATAGTCAAAGCGGATTCCACAAATTCAATATCCGAATTAAACGAGTACAATAACACAGCTTCAAAGAGCATTATTGTGAACGGATACAATGTTGCGCTTTCATGTGCTAATAATGTTTCATACGGCTCCGCCGGAGACACGATAACTTACACGATAACAGTTTCAAACACGGGCACGCTTGCTGATACTGTGCAGTTATCCATAATCAACCCCACAAACTGGACCGCGGCGCTGGATAGGTCTTCTGTGTACCTTAATGCTGGAGCCAATACTACGGTCAATTTAACGGTCTGGATACCGTCCACAGCCACATATGGCGATTCCGCGACCATATCTGTAAAAGGCGTTTCGGCAGGCAACTCTGCGAAAGTTGATACTGTTGCCACGACCACGAGTGTGAATCCCCCCGTTCTGTTTGTGGATGATGACACAGGTGCAAGTTACGAGACATATTTCCTCGCAGCACTGAATGCCAGCGGTTATGCTTACGATGTGTGGGATGTTTCCGCGAAGGGTTCTCCGACGTTGCAGGATATGCTTCCGTATAAAGTGGTTGTGTGGAACACCGGTGATGATTACACCACCACGCTTTCATCTACAGATGTGAGCAATCTTATGGATTATCTGGATTCGGGCGGAAGGCTCTACCTGAGTTCGCAGGATTATCTTTACGATGTGGGATCATCGCCAACCGCACCGCACAGCACATTTATAGAAACATACCTTGGTGTATCGTCATGGACAAATGATGTTAGCTACACTTCGGTAGCGGGTGTGAGCGGAGACCCGATCACCGGCACGATGGGCACAGTCACTCTGAGCTATCCAACTGGATACACGAACTACGCAGACGAAATAGTGCTGAACTCATCCGCAGGGGCGTATCCAATATTCACCAATCCGTCGAGCGGAAATGTCGCAGCGGACCGTGTGGATAACGGTACATTCAGAGTGGTTTTCACAGCGTTCTCGTTTGAAGCATTTGAGAACAGCAACTCCACGCAGGGCGGAGTGCTTATGAAGAACATCATAGACTGGTTGCTCAACGGCGGTGCAGGAGCGCCGGATTCTCCGCAGAGTCCGAATGCCACGGGCGGAAATGGATACATAGAACTTACATGGCAGGCGCCGCTATCTGATGGCGGAAGCCCGATACAGGAATATCGCATCTATAGAAAGGAAGGTGTGAACGGGACTTATGTGCTCATTGCGGTGGTATCCAACGCAACATTTTACTTCAATGACACCAATGTAACTCCGAATGTGAGGTACTATTACTACATAACCGCTAGAAACGGTGTGGGCGAATCGCAGCCCAGCATCGAGGTCAGCGCCGTGCCCAGTGCACCTGTGCCGGAACTCAGCGCTGGAACCGTGCTTATGATAACCGTGCTTATGTTCGGGCTGCTAATACTACGGAGAAAAAGAAAAATCAGTGAGAAATAGTGATTTCAATATTTTTACCATTTATTTTCCACTCTTTTGAAAAACCTTCCTGAGCTTCGCTTTTTTCTAAAACTATGCTCTGTGTCTCTCTCATTATGTAATCTTTATGCGTTTCGATGGCTTTTTCTATCTCCTCTGAGCCGTGGTAATATGTCTTAATCTTCGCATCGTATTCTAAGTTTAGCTCTTTTCTCATAGATTGAATCCTGCGCACAACTTCCCTTGCAAGTCCTTCCATTTTCAGTTCTGGAGTTATCTGTGTATCCAGGTAGACGATCATAGGCAGGCCTTCCACCTCAACAGCAAGCACATCTTCCGCGGGTTTTTCCACGATATAGAGATCCTCGTCAGTGATTTCGTATCCCTCAATCACAAGATTGTTGTTTTTGAGTTTTGAAACGATTTCTGAGGGGTGCATATTCACCAGTGTGTTCAGCACCTTTTTCATATCCTTCTTCAATTTTGGCCCGAGTTTTCGGTAGTTGGGTTTGATTTCAATATTGACCATACCCTCTGCAGACGATTTGATCACGATGTCCTTGACATTCACCTCTTCTTTTAGCACGCTGGCAAATTTTTCAATTACAGCATGGTATTTTTCGTCGGCGACAACGGTCATTTTGCTCAGCGGTTGACGGAGTTTTATGTCTTTCAACTGCCTCGCACGTCTTCCCGCCTCGGCAATTTTTATTGCGATGTTCATCTCTTCTTCAAGTTTCGTGTCGATCAAATTTGAATCGGCCACTGGATAATCTTCAAGATGCACGCTTTCCATCTCTCCTTCAGTCTCTCTGTAAAGTATTTCAGCCAGATAGGGTGTGAATGGCGCGAGCAGTTTTGAAAGTGTGTGCAGTGTGGTGTAAAGTGCGGAATACGCAGATATTTTATCTTCTGAAATCTCCTCTTTCCAGAACCGTCGTCTTGAGCGTCTCAGATACCAGTTGCTGAGGTCATCTATGAAGCGCTCGATTTCTTTGACTGCCCGATGCACTTCATATCCGTCAAGATATTTTCTCACATCCACTATCAGAGAATTGAGCCTTGAGATGAGCCATCTATCCAGCTCCGCGGTTATACGCGAGACTTTTTCTTTCGTGAAGTTGTCAAGCGATGCGTTGTTTCTGTAAAACACCAGA
>WAOZ01000095.1 GCA_015520975.1 DHVE2 group archaeon
TGATACTGCAACTCTTTTTAGAATCTGAGAATTCCATCGTTTATGATCTGATGGTCCACGCAGGCACGCTTTTAGCTGTGCTCATATTTTTCTGGAAAGACATAATCAAGATCATAATTGAATTCTTCAAATCTTTCAAAGATCTTGGAAATATGGGATTCAAGGCATTTCTTAAAAACGAAGATAGAAAGATGGCAGTTTATATAATCATCGGCACCATACCAATAGTAATTGTTGGCGTATTATTCAACGATGTAGTAAACGCCATGTTTTCTTCGCTCAGCGTGGTTGGAGCTGCACTCATCGTTACGGGCATATGGCTCGGTAGCACAAAATTCGCTAACTCTAAAGGCGATGTGACTGGACTCAGAGCGCTCATAGTCGGACTGGCTCAGGCTGTTGCTATAATTCCGGGTATATCGCGCTCCGGCTCTACGATTGCAACGGGTATGCTCGTGGGCGTGGATAAAAACAAAGCTGCAAGATTCTCTTTTCTGCTGTCCATACCCGCCATTCTGGGTGCAATAGTGTTCAAACTATCTTCAACGCAGCCCCAAGATATTTTCACGGCTGCGAACATTGCAGGATTCGTAACATCATTCGTGGTAGGCGCGCTAACAATCAAATTTTTGCTGAATGTGATACAAAGAGGAAAATTTTACCTATTCTCCATTTACTGCATATCCGTCGGTGCCATCGTTCTGGCTTACACATTCCTCTAATTTTTTATATTTAAATCGCTATGAGGATGCATGCTTATCGTCATAGAGCACCTTGAGCCGGTTCTTTCCCGATGGGTATGGTATGAATATATGCACGCTGCCGAGATAATGGGTGTTGGAAATCTCATTATAACCAATGTGAAAAACAAAAAAGAGAGGAGAAAAATAGCCGAACTCTGCGGCGTGTATCCTGAAAGCGTCAGAAATCTACCCTTCAAAAATATAATAATTCTCGATCCATCGGCAGACACGCCGCTTAAACCCGAAGATTGCGTTGGTTCCGTAATTGTGATTGGGGGAATACTCGGCGATTATCCACCGCAAAATCGAACCAGAAAACTGCTGGATTTCGATGCGGAAAGAAGACACATAGGAGAGCATCAGTTCAGCATAGACGGAGCGGTATATATGACCAAAAAGATCTGCGAGGGAAATACACTTGAAACCATACCTGTGGAGATCGGGTTAACAATACAGGTAAGCGATGAGCATAAAATATATCTCCCATACGCATATCCACTCAGCAACGGAAGGCCCGTGTTTTATGAAAAACTGAAAGGGTACCTGATGAAGGATATAGAAAAAGATGAGGAAATCGCGTTTAAGACTGGAAGGATGCCCTCGGTGATTGATGATGAAATGCGATAAATGTGGAAAGGATGCGGTAACATTCATAAGATATGCAGGAATAGCGCTCTGCAAAGAGCATTTTCTTCAATTCATCGATAGAAAAATTAAAAGAGAGTTCAGAGAGCAGGTGCGCTTTAAAAAGGATGATAGAGTGGTTATTGCCGTATCGGGTGGAAAAGACAGTATGCTCGTTTTGCACGAAATGCACAGAATTTTCGGAAACTGGAAAAATTTCGAAATGGTCGCCGTTACGGTGGACGAGGGTGTGGCCAATGAAAGGGAGCATGCTATAAAGATAGCATCCGAATATTCCAAAAAGTTGGGCATCGAATACAGGGTGATACATTTCTCGGATTTCATCGGGGTGCGTCTCGAAGATGTGGTTTCAAAGGATCATGAAATCAAACCCTGTACATACTGCGGAGTTTGGAGAAGAAAGGTGCTGAACGAATTCGCCAGATCTATAAATGCAAATTACCTTGTTTTGGGTACAAATCTGGACGATGTGGCGCAATCAATAATAATGAATGTATCACGCGGCGATACTGCAAGGCTGCTCAGACTTGCACCCCATAAGAAAATAAGAAAATCGTTCATCCCAAGAATTATCCCGCTCAGAAGAGTTCTCGAAAAAGAGGTGAAACTGTATGTCACGCTTGCAGAGATACCGCATTACTCAAAACGATGCCCTTATGCTATCCATGATATACGAAACAAATACCGTGAATTTTTAAACGATCTTGAAAAAACAGATCCTTCGGTGAAATTCGCCGTTGTGAATTTTTACGACGAAATCAAACCTCTACTTGAAAAAGAATACAGCCATATGGAAATGAACGCATGTAAAATATGCGGAGAACCCACGCCGGGTACTGTATGCAAATCCTGCCAGCTGCTGGAAAGGTACAGAACACTGGCGCTTAAGAATACAGAATCTCGATACTCCTGAGCAACTCAGGAATCGTCACGATATCGTTAACCGTAGCACCACTGGCCATTATATGCCCACCACCGCCGTAAAATCTTGCTATTTTCAGCACATTTAAATTGGTATGCGTTCTGAATTCGAGCTTTGTGATGGGTGTGTTTCTTGCGAGGCGGTGGATCATTATTATGATTAGATCAAAGGGTGCATCTTTATGATTCTCAAGCTCGTTGGATACAAGATAAACCGGGATAGATTCCAATGTTTCAAATATGGCAACCTTTATTTTACCAACATTAAATACTTTTATTTCTTTGCTCACTTTCTGTTTTATAGTTTCGACCCATTTTTCGTATTCCGATACCAGCTCACTGTAATTTTCAAGCACGGATAAATCACCGTTCATAATCTCCCTTGATAGAGAGTATAACCGGGAATTAAGTTCTCGCCCAGAATAGCGCCATCTTATTGCGCCAATAGTCATTCTCAATTTTTCAGCGTCTTCGGATTTCACGCTGTTTGTATCGATCTCGTTTGCTATGGAAACCAGCGGCGAATCCACACCGAAATATTTCGATACCACCGCAGCCGCACTCATAGCATCGGGGTCTATTACCATTTCAATATGCGGCAGTTTCATTTCAGGCTCCCATCTGTGATGATCTATCCACACAACCCAATCATACATCGCTGCAGCAAAAAGCGCTCTGTGTTCACCCGCCATATCAAAAATGTAAAGCTCTCCAAGAGTTTTCTTACCGATGACAGAACGGCATATGGTATCTCTAAGTTGCACTGGTGAAGTAAAATATGCGCGTACTCTGGCACCACCTATGTGTTTCATAAAAAGAGCAAGCGAAATAAGGCCGTCTGCATCCATATGGGTCATTACGGTTCTCAACCGCATCACTTCGCAAGCAATGCTCTTATCCTATCTCCCGCATTTTCAGCATGGTTCGCAATATCACCCAGCAAAAATACAAGTTTGCTAAGGTGGAAAAGCGCTGCTGGAGATATCTCGTTTTCAAGAGAAAATATCTTTCTGGTGATACCGCGTTCCAGCAGATCACTCTCATGCTCTATTTTGTGCAGTTTATGGATTATTTCTTTAGCTTTTGCCCGTTCCTGCTCGGCAAACGAAGACTCTATAACCAGATTCAATGCGCCCACAGCTTTTTCGCACACATCTATGGCCTCAAGAGCCTTCAAAAACAGTTTTCGGAAATCGTCTTTCAAATACTCCGGAACAGGTTTTTCACGGATGGATATCCACTCTGTAACATCCTGGATGAGATCTTCCACTTTATCCAGTTCGGAGAGCAGCGAGAGAAATATACCTCTATCCACGACCATTTTTATACTCTTTGGGAGATGGTTTCTTATGTTACTTTTTATGTAATCTGCCTTAAGCTCAAGCTCTTCGATTTTTTTTCGTTTCTTCTCAAATTCATCAAAATTGCCGTTGATATAATCTTCAAACGCTTCTTTCAGCATCTCAGCGCTCTGCTTCACTATCCCTGCATGATCTATAAGCGCTTCGAAGGGCGATTTACGAAGCGTTTCAATTATCGGAGACCTCATGAACTTCATATTGCCTCACCCCAAGAATATGGTTTTAAGCAATAAAAATATTGCTCCAGCAAACGCCATTGCGATGGGTATTGTGAGCAACCAAGAAAGAACTATGTTTTTTATAACTCTGTAATCGATGGTAGCAAGGCCCCGTGCAAGACCCACACCTATAACCGAGCCCACAATGACATGAGATGTGGAGATGGGCATTCCCAGCTTTGAAAACACAAGCACTGTGAACGCGGCTGCCAGTTCCGCGGAGAAGCCACGCGTGGGTGTGACCTCCGTTATTTTCTCGCCTATCGTGTATATAACCCTGTAACCCCAGGTTGCAATACCTAAAACTATGCCCACACCGCCGAGAACCAAGACCCAAAGGGGTATGCTCAATTGTGTACCCACGGTCGCACCATTATAAATATCAACCATGACCACCAGCGGCCCAACAGCATTAGCTACATCGTTAGCGCCGTGTGCAAATGCCACACTCGCCGCGGTCATAACCTGCAGGTATATGAAGAATTTTTCCAGTTTTTTGTATTTATCAACATCATCGCCATAGGTGTACTGAAATCTTCGGAACAGAACAACACCCACCAACGCCGCGATCACTCCAGCAACCGTTGAAATTAAAAGTGAGTTCCACAATCCAAAATCAAGGTCCAGATTTTTCAAGCCTTTGTAAATTATGGACATCGTTATTATAAACGCTGTGAAAAATATGAAGAAGGGCGTCACTATCTTCGCTTCTTTGATCGGATCTGCTTTGCTTAAAACGGTTTTTTTCAGGATGGTGAAGAAGAGATACGCCATTATCGCGCCCAGCAAAGGTGAGATTACCCAGCTCGCTACTATCATACCAACCTTGTCCCAGTGTATAAGAGCGATATTTATCACCGCCGCGAACCCCATAACCGCGCCGACGATGGAATGCGTAGTGGATACGGGCAATCCAAAGTAAGTGGCAATGGTCACCCACGCCGCTGCACCCAGCAACGCCGCCAGCATCCCGAGCATCAGGTAATTCAAAGGAATAACCGTGGGATCAACAATGCCCTTCGCTATCGTATCCGTGACATGCTTTCCGACAAGAACCGCACCGAGAAATTCAAAAACGACTGCGACCAATATTGCCCTTTTGAGCGTGAGAGCGCCACTTCCAACAGAAGTTCCCATGGAATTGGCAACATCATTTGCCCCGATGTTCCAAGACATGTACAGTGATGCTATCAATCCCGCTATCAGTACCGCAATTAACAGCATATTTTCACCGAATGGGTATGCGTAAGTTATTGAAAAATCTTTTTGTGTTTAAAAGCAAGGTTTAAAAAGGTTTCTGCTTCCTCACGGGGATACGAGAGATTATCAGGTAAGGTCTTGAATATTCTGTATTCAAATTCTCCTCCGTTTATTTCTCTCACATTCGCAGCGAACACAACCATGTTTCCATCGCGATATATTTCCCTAAGTTTCGAAATAACTATTCCAGCTTCTTCACGGCACTCTCTTAGAGCGGCGTCTATTTCACTTTCTCCTTTCTCGACTCGTCCACCTGGAAATTCCCAGCCGCGATGGGGGTGTAGAACCATAACGAAAGTATCTCTGTAAATAGGCACCACAACGACTATTTCCGGCATGGTACCACATATATGTCCTCACCTATACGGGCTATTTTGACTCTCTCACCCGCGGAAACGGGATATGGTAACTTTACATCGAAGGTCAAATAGTGGGAATCCATGATCTGCGCTTCAAGACCACTGGAGTAAACAATCATTGCATCCTCCAATTCTTTATTTTTAACTACAGTGCTCACTCTATGTTTCCTTATATCCACTCTTCTGTACCTTCCATCTTTCAGACTTCTCAATTTGAGATAATTGCCAAGTATTTCCAGAAGCAGATAATACTCGTTTTCCACTTTAAGTATATCACCGACTCTGTATTCGGGGAGCCGCACAGAGTACGTGACGCGATAAATATCGTTTCCGTCCTTTCTACCAGCAATCTGCGGTGATTCTTTGAGCATAGCACCGTATTTTTCGCACATTTCCCGAGCTATCTTTCTCGCTTCCCGTTTGTCGCTTATGTAAAGATCCCAGCCTTCTCTTCTGCGCTCTTCCTTCGTTAAAAACAGGTTCTCGTTTTTGCGGGAATAATGTTCAATTCTGGATTTTGCGTAATTTACGAGTTCTCCAATTTCTCCCTCGCGGGCACCGCGTATCTGGATAATCGCTTCAAAGTAATTCCCGAAATATCTGTTGCAACGAGTGCAGGATTCGTAATTGAGATGCACCACGGAATGATGATATTCTTCCACGCTTAAATCCGAATAACGCACACGAATAACTATATTGAGTTCATATTCCCTCTGCGTATAACGGTAATCTAACGAGATATCCATAGCATCGTTGTCGTGAAGTACCTCAATATTTCTTCTTACCGCTTCACCGAGAGCATCGCGCTCTTCCATTCTCAGCCATTCGCCTTTGAATTTTACAGCGCCGCAGTGAGGACATACCGTAATCTCAATATG
>WAOZ01000096.1 GCA_015520975.1 DHVE2 group archaeon
AAAAATAATATTTTAAGATTTGTTTAATTTTTAAGTACCATCAAAAAGCGGTAAAAATAAATAATTTCCCGACTTTAAACCCAATATGCCAGTGATAAGAATCCAGAGAGAGGAGCTGAAACGGTTTGGTTTGAGTGCAGATGCTCTAATCAACAATGTCCGTATGCTCGGTGCAGATCTCAAAGATGTTGGCGATGAAGAAATACTTGTTGAGTTTTTTCCGGATAGACCTGATCTTTATACTGTAGAAGGTGTGGTTAGAGCGCTGAAGGGGATCCTTCAGATAGAAACCGGTGCACCCAAATATGTTCTAAATGAGTCGGATATCATCGTTAATGTGGATAGAAGTGTTGAAAATGTAAGACCGTACATTGTTTGCGCACTTGTTAAAAATATCAATATAGACGATACGACAATAAAAAGTATGATGGATTTTCAAGAAAAACTGCATCTCACCGTTGGCAGAAAAAGAAAAAAATTGGCAATAGGTTTGCATGATGCCGATAAGGTACAGCCACCGTTCACATACACCACCGAATCCCCTGATTTTGAATTCGTGCCTTTAGGCTTTGACGAGCCTATGAGCTTAAATGATATTTTAATTAAACATCCAAAGGGAATAGAATACGGGGAGATTCTGAAAGGGAAGAAGAAATATCCAATCATCATAGATAAAAATGGATATGTTCTCTCATTCCCGCCAATAATAAACGGTGTGTTCACAGAGATAACACCCCACACAAAAAACATATTCATTGACATCACCGGAACGGATCTCAATGTGCTTAAAGGCGTTTTGAATATTCTTGTAACCGCATTCGCCGATCGAGGCGCGGATGTACACGCTGTAAAAATTGTTTATCCGGATCAAGTAATAATAACCCCAGAACTGAAATATGAAAAAATTAATGTTTCAAAGGATTATATAACCAAAATACTTGGAAAAAAACTCAGCAACAAAGAGATTACTATGGCTCTAAACAAGCTCAGATTTGATGTCACCATTTATGGTGACTATGTCGAAGCTGTTGTACCACCATATCGTATGGATATACTTCATCCCATTGACATAGTAGAGGATATTGCCAAAGGTCTGGGATATGATTATTTCTCCACCGTACTGCCGAATAAACAGGTATTCGGAAAAACTTTTGTAGAAAACTACGAAAAGATGCGCGATATCATGGTATCTCTGGGTTTTCAGGAGATTATCACGCTTACCATAACATCATTCGACAGAATGTACAAAAAGTGTATGATTGACGGCGAGAATTATGTAGAAATAGAAAATCCAATCACCGAGGATGGTACCACTCTGCGAAGCTGGTTAATACCATCAATTTTGGAAATAATGAATAAAAATAAACACCGCGAACTGCCTCAAAAAATATTTGAGGTAGGATATGTCCAGACTGACACAAAAGAAATGCACTTATCATTCGGCGTAATAGACTCAAAAGCTTCCTTTACTGTTGCGAAATCCATAGCAGAAGCAATTCTAAGAAATTTTGGCATCGAAAACTATATTGTACGTGAAATTACACATCCAACTTTCATAAATGGGCGATGCGCAGAGATAATCATAGAGAGCGAAGAAATAGGCTATTTTGGAGAGATCCATCCCGCGGTATTAGAAAATTACGAACTGGGTTATCCAGTAGCTGCAGGAGAAATCAATCTTGAAAAATTTTTCAAGCACACAAACTCAAAATTAAAATAAAAAAATGGAGGATTAAAGTTCCTCCTCAGACTCTTCTTCCGTTGGTTCTTCCGTCTCTTCGGTTTCTTCAGTAGTCTCTGCCTCTTCTTCTGTGGGTTCCGTTTCCTCGGCTTCCTCTTCGCCAAGTGTTTCTGTGGTCTCCTCTTCAACGGGTGCCGCTGGTGGTGCGCCTGCTTTCTTGATCTTCACTATCAGGAGTATCACTATTATCAACAGTATGATTGTAAGTCCAAGGAACAGGTACTCCATTGTTTCGGCGGAAGCCTTTGCGTCTTTGAGCTGTGAGTACTCATTCTGCAGTGTTGTATAATTGTTCTGCAGGCTGCTCAGCTGGTTCTCGAGGTCGGTGTACTGGGTATACAGCTGGGTTGGACCAACATTCTGAAGCGCACCAAGAACTTCTATGCCAACCATACCGCTCGCATTGAGATTGCCTTTGACAACTTTGTACAGTATTACATAGTGCGACGGTGTAAGTGTCACAGGCGGTGTGTAGTTGAAGGACACATATCCATTTGCATCGGTTGTTGCTGTTGTTGTACTTAGAGTGCCAGTTGGGCTTGCTATTGTCACAGTGGCACCACTCACAGGTGTGGCATCCACGCCACCAATTACCTGGAAGGATATCTGCGCATGACCGCCACTGGGTACAGTAACGCCACCATTGCTGCTCGTCACTTTAAGATTGGTTATGACTATTGTCTTCATTAACTGATCCATTCCGTGGAAGTACGGTATGTAGTACTCATAGTTGAGGTTCATCGCATGATCACTTGAGCTAAGCATCACCGATAGATATACAGATACATCCGTTATCTGCTGCGGTACAGACACATTGAATGTTACCTGACCATTTGAATTTGTTGTACCTGTAAGCATATTCTCGTAGTTACCAACCTTGTAATCAAGCGCAACATTAACATTGGCAAGGGCACCGTTGGCGTCCACGACTGTGAAGGTCACTGTGGTTGAGTTATAAGTATCGTTCAGATACGGCCTCGAGAGTGTCATTGAAGATATACCCATAATCGGCGCTCTTGTGAGTATGAATCCGTTCTTTATACCGAAGAGATATGGCAGCTGGAATCCAAGACCTGTCCATATCGAGCTTGTACCATAGCCATAGGCATCTACCCATCCGCTTATGTATATTGCCTGATCAGCTCTGAGCGGATAGGTTGTGAGCGTCGAACCGAAAGTACCGTTTGCATCTGTTGTGCCAACTATAAAGCTCTGACCTGCCCACCAGACATATGTGCCACCGCTGGTCCAGTCAGCACCGAAACCGTAATCGGTACCGAACACTGCCAGGAAAGATATCACACCGGAAGCTGGATCGCCTGCATAGTGCGTTATGTTCGTTGTCACATTCTCAGAAACTGTCGTATTGGAGGATGCGTTGTAGACAATATCCACTGTCTGCACCGTGACATTCATAGCATAGTAAACATTCATACTGACGCTTACTGTCTGACCGTAGGATGTGCTGGTGACATCCACATTCATTATCATACCGTATGGTACTGTCCATGCGCCAATCCAAGGATCGAATCCGATATATCTACTGCTCTCCTGTGTGGTGTTTGTCCATGTGATGTTTCCAGTCGTTGTGTTGTACACATATGTATGGTTGTTGACTATCGTGGTGAGTGGAGTTATATTACCCACATACACAACCGCCGCATCATACACACCATAGGTGTCCTGTGTGTAGACTTTCACAATATACGGTCTGTTTGTATTATTAAGTGCAGTCATCGTGAACACAGCCTCACCGTTTGCATCGGTAGTCTTCTGGGTTGCATCAAAGCTTATGTTCTGTGTATCAACATGGGCGACCTCGCCATACCAGTTAGGATCGGTAGCATTTGAGTATATGGCCTCAATGTACACATCATGGCCGGACACAGGATTACCATTGAGATCTACAACTTTCACGCTTATCTGTGTGCTCTGCCCGGCTTCAATAGACCAAGTACTCACACCGGTTATTTCTGCTTTATACCAGCCGGTGCTACCCGTGGTCTGGATAGGTATAAGCAACGTTGTACTCTGGAGTTCTGTAAGAATTGTATCGCCAACACTAATCTGTGCTTTAACCACATCAACCGCATTTATATTAGTAACATGCGTCGGTGCTGTATATGCAAATGTAACCTCTCCATTCGCATTTGTAATACCATAGGTAGGCGTAATATTACCTGCAACTTCCTCTGTGAGTATAGTGACATTCACACCAGCCATCGGATTGCCGTCTCTGTCAGTGACTTTGGCAGTTATTGTCGCGCTTTCTCCAGGCGTAAGTATCTTCTTATCGATGCTAAGGGTTACCTTTGCAATATGCTTGGGGAACAGCACAGTAACGGACTTCGTTTTCATATCTGTGTATACCGTTCCACTTATGTTGACCGCGGTTGCATATGTTATGTTGAACTTACCATACTGCATGTACGGCACCTTGAAATTGACCACCACTGAACCGTCTGAACTCGTATTGTAGACATATTCATCGCCGTAGGATGTGGTTATCTTCACAGGTACATTAGCCAGTGGCATATTATCGTAATCTGTGACGTATATAACACCGGTGTAATTCGTACCCGCATAAACAGTATCTGGCAGATAAGCATGCATGGTCACACCATTACTGACTATGTTAACGGGTGCTGGTGGTGTCGGCGGCTTTGATCCCGCAGGGTAGAGCGTATTTATACTGAAGCCATTGAATATAGTACCGAACGCAGGTACCCAACCCTGCCAAACATCCTTTCTGTAGCACATAATATTCTTTCTGTAGTACAGAGTATCATAAGGCAGATCGTGCACAAGTATACCTTCCACATCCTTGACCATCTGTATTCTCTTGGCGGTATCCATCTCGACCTCTATCTCGTCGAGCAGTTTATCAACTTTCGGATTGCTGTAACCAGGCGTGTTGTATCCTATAGGTGCCTTCTGGCTGCTGTGGAAGAAGTCATAGAGGTAAGTCTCGGGGAACGAACCAACGCCCCAACCAAGCACATACATATCGAAGTTCACCTGCACGAACACCTTGGAAACAATCGTATCGAATGCGGTTGGACTGCTCTGTATGTTCAGACCGATCTTCTGCAGATTGTTCTGCATCATAATACCCGCTTCTGCTCTCACGGGATCGTAGTCCTTGGGCGGTGTGAGAATCGTCTCCTTTATCGGAGAGCCATCAGGCGCTTCAAGCCAGCCATCGCCGTTCACATCTTTGTATCCAGCGTTTGCCAGCACCTGCCTGGCCGCATCAAGATCGAAATCCGGCGGAATCGCGCTCGTGTTCACATAAGCACCAGAGGTGATGGATATCGGTACGGTACCTTTTATACCATAACCCTGCATCAGCGTTGTAACTATGTAATCCTTATTTATCGCGTGAGCCACCGCGGTTCTGAATGCTAGATCATTCATCGGCGCCTTTCTCATATTGAACGCCAGATAGAAGAATCCCTGATCATCTACCACCTGTGAGCCTATACCAGGTACAGTCTTGAACTGTTCATAATAACCCGGAGGCACTGACCAATCGATAAAGTGGACTTCTCCACTTTTGAGAGCGAGCGCAGCGACATCCAACTGGTTGTAAATCTTGAACACTATTTTCTTAACATACTGTGGGAACCAGGGCCATTTCTTGTTCTGCCACTCTGTGTAAAGGCCTTTGCCCCAGTAGTCATCATATCTCTCTATAACCACATATGAGCCGGGCTGCCACTCAACAAACTTGAACGCGCCGGTACCTATTGTGGCTTTGGGGTCGCTCCAAGAAGTGTCAATGGTCATATCATCGCTATCGCCAGTATTGGCGCTTATAAGATGATCCTTCCATATGTGCTCAGGTATTATTGTTGTACCCAATGTCACATGATAGAACAGCGGATACGGCCTTGAGAGATGGAAATGCACCGCATACGGATTGTTCGGATCTGCCACGACGCCTATGTGTGAAGTCCCGTTACCATCCCACCTTGGCCACTTAGCATCGCTCCAGTAGAGGCACTTCAGCGAGGTCTGATAAAGCGGATCCCAGTAAAGCGTCTGGAAGCTGAACACAACATCTTTCGCAGTTACAGGTGTTCCATCCTGGAAATGTGCATTCTGTCTCAAATAAACGGTCACATTCAATCCATCAGGTGTATCCACTGTGTAATTCTGTGCAAGTACAGGGTACGGTATAAGGTCTGGTGTGTAGGCCATAAGACTCTCAAAACTCCATCCGAGAGCATCAAATTTCCACACTGAGTTACTGTTAGGGTCAAAGATGTTGAGGTTCACTATGTCATTCTGGAAAGCGACGATGAGCGTATCTGTTGTGGCCTTGGTTTGATAGCTGCTAGCAGCAGCGTTCCCAGAAAGCACTGCGAAACCACTGAGTACCATTGCGGAAAGCACTAAGGTCACTAACAACATTCTTTTTATGCTTCTTTCGTTCATATTTCTATCCTCCCATATCATTTTTACCACACTCCTCCTATTGGAGTATAGGGGAGTGTCTCGGTCAGGCTCCCTATGGAAATCTTACTATATAAATTTTTTGAGATTTTAGAATTTAAAAGTTTTGTAACTGAACGCACAAAAATTAATATGTTTTATTAATTTACAGTAAAATGTGAAGTTCATTCATGTAACAGATTTAGCATATCCGCACATAGGTGGTGTGGAATATGTGGTGATGAAATACTCATCTATGCAAACCAAAGAAGGTCATAGAGCCATAGTTATCACATCCAAGCTTCCAGGCACACGAAAAAATGAGAGTATTGAAAAGGTGAGATATATCCGACTTCCCAAATCTGGAATGATCACAAAGACGCCGTTTATTATAAAAAAGGAAAAACCATCTTTGGTTCATACACACTCTTATCTTTCAGCAGTTTCGTTATCTTTTTTATGGAAAGTTCACCGTAAAATCCCAATACTGCGACATATACACGATGTATATATAGGAAAGCTTGAAGAATATACGGGATGGGAGGGATCAAAACTCTATGAGAAATTGGAAAAATACCTTATTTCACTGGATTACACAGGCTACATAACACCCAGCAATTACACAAAAAAAAGGTTGATAGAGATAGGGCTTGATAAAGATAGAATCCATGTTGTCCATCCAGGCGTAGATCTGCACAAATTCGGCAAGAGTGACGGCACATATGCCAGAAAAAAACATAAAATTCCAGAGAACAAGAAAATAATAGGTTTTGTGGGCAGATTAAGCACGGGAAAAGGGCCTCAATTTTTAATAGAAGCAGCTAAAGATCTAGATGCATATATAATCCTGATCGGTCCCAACCCAGATCCTAAAACCTCTGGAATTGTTGGCATAGAGAACGAATTGAGAGAAATGGCAAAAAAATACAATATTGAAAAAAGAGTTATATTTGCAGGGAAAGTTAAGGATTGGGAACTACCACTTTATTATGATTCATTCGATATATTTTGCTTGCCCAGCCTATCAGAAGGGTTCGGGATGAGCATAGCAGAGGCTCTTGCTTCTGGCAAACCGGTCGTTTCTCTCAGAACAACCGCAATACCAGAAATTGTGAAACACGGATATAACGGACTTCTAGCGGAACCGAAAAATATCAAGGATTTGAGGAAAAAACTGGAAGCGCTTCTGACGGATGATTCATTATACAACAGATTGAGCAAAAATACCAGAAAATCCGTAGAACAATTTTCGTGGGAGAATTCATACAAAACTCTTATGCGTGTGTATTCAAAGTATCTATGATTTTTTGGTTTTCAACGCCGCTTTTATCAACGCAAGGTGCAACGGAGATGGATTCAGCGGTCTGGATTTGTATTCTGGATGGAACTGGGAACCCATATAGAACGGATGATCTTTCAACTCGAATATCTCCATCCTCGTACCGCTTTCGTCTTTACCGCTGAAATGCAACCCGGCTTTTTCGAATTGATCTATGTAATCGGGATTGACCTCGTAGCGATGGCGATGGCGTTCATATATAACCTCGCTCCTGTATATTTTATACGCCATACTGCCCCGCTCTATAAGCACTTTTTGCGCACCCAGCCTCATGGTACCGCCAAGCTTATCAATGCCTCGCTGCTCGGGCAGTAAATCAATCACCGGATGGTCGGTCTTGGAAAGCTCCGTGCTGTGAGCATCCTCATATCCAAGAACATTTCGGGCAAATTCTATGACTGCCATCTGGAATCCAAAGCAAACACCCAGAAACGGAATCTTATTCTCACGTGCATACTGAGCGGCAAGTATTTTTCCCTCCGTACCTCTTCTGCCGAACCCTCCGGGTATTAAGATGGCATCAACATTTTCAAGAACATCTGTACCCTTTTCCTCAAGAGTTTCGCTATCCACCCATTTCAAATCTATCTTCGTTTTGAGTTTTGCAGCGACATGCGTGAAGGCTTCACGATGGCTTATATAAGAATCTTTGAGATGCACATATTTTCCAACAATACCAACGCGAACTTCGTACTCTGGATTGTACAGATTTTTCAGAAAACGCTTCCAATCTTTCCAGTCAGGTTTCTCACCCCATAGCTGCATTCTACCGAGTATGTAATCTCCCAGACGCTGCTCTTCAAAGATAAGTGGGACCTCGTATATGGACCTCGCGTCAGGAGCGCTTATAACCGCTTCATAGGGTACATCACAGAAAAGTGAGATTTTGCGTTTTGTATCCTCTTTCAGAGGCTGTTTTGAGCGCCCGACGATTATATCTGGCTGAATGCCCAGAGAACGCAGCTCCTTCACGCTGTGCTGGGTGGGTTTTGTTTTCTGCTCGCCCACCACATCCAGACTGGGTACAAGTGTTGTATGCACAAAAAGCACATTTCTCTCTCCTTCCTCGCGTCTGAGCTGCCTGACAGCTTCCAGAAACGGCATACTTTCTATGTCGCCAACGGTGCCGCCGATTTCAACAAGAACAACATCTGCCATGGTTTCAAGTGCTATCTTCTTTATTCTTCTTTTTATTTCTTCGGTTATGTGCGGTATTATCTGAACAGTCTTGCCCAGATACTCCCCTTTTCTTTCCCTCTCTATGACCGTAAGATAAACCTTTCCCGTGGTAATGTTATGATCAAAGGTCAGATTTGTGTCCAGAAACCGCTCATAATTGCCCAGATCCAGATCCACCTCCCCGCCATCCTCAAGAACGAAAACCTCTCCGTGCTGGTAAGGATTCATAGTACCTGCATCGTAATTGAGATATGGATCTATTTTTATAGCTGTAACTTTCAGACCCCTTGCCTGAAGAAGCTTGCCTATGGAGCTTGTTGTAATCCCCTTGCCCAAACCAGAAATGACACCACCCGTAACCACTATGTACTTCATGTAAAAACCCCAACGCTTTGAAGTATGTTAAATTTACGATTATGAGAAGGAAATTTTTATTAGGTTTTATTTAATTAAGACCTCCATGGATCTGGACATCTATGAACTCAAAAAAATAGATCTGCGAGATGGTATCGTTTTAGATGGCTTTCCATCGGTGGGCCTTGTAAGTTCCATAGTAGCAAACTATGTTATAGATTTCCTGCATCTTGAACAGATTGCAATAGTGGATAGCAACTATTTCCCTGCGGTGGCACTCGTGAGAGGATGGGAGCCGCTGAGCCCGGTTAGAGTGTACGGTGGTACATCGCCCGACGGTGCTAAAATCGCTGTCTTCGTATCCGAATTTCAGGTTCCCCAGGCACTGATAAAACCACTGGCAACTCTCATTTTAGACTGGGCCGATGAACAGAAGGCATCTCTGGTTATAACACCCGAAGGGCTTATCGGAGAGGAGAAGAAAGAGAAAGTGGATGTTTACGGTATAGCCAGCACAGATTACGCTCGTCAGAAAATTCCGGAAGAGGTGCTGAAATTCGAGGAGGGTGTGATCACGGGAGTCAGCGGAGTACTGCTAACGGAAGGAAAGAAGAGAGGATCTGATGTGATAGCGCTTTTAGCGGAAGCACATCCAAATTATCCAGATGCGCGTGCAGCAGCCAGAATCGTGGAAATACTCAACATGATTATGGGCGGAGAGAAAATAGATCCAAAACCACTTTACGAAGAAGCGGAAAAAATTGAAAAGAACATAGCACAGATCCGCGAACAGGCCGAAAAAGTGAAAAAGGTGCCCAAGGATTACATTTATGCATAAATTTTTATCTTATTACCTTTTATTCTCACATCGCCGCCGAATCTGCTCACAACCCAGGCATTGGTGCGCGTATGCTTGGTTATCTCTCTGACAGAATAACTACCACCTTTGGCCATATACAGCCACGGAATCAAATGATCGGCCATATTCACATCAACTGTGGATTTTGAAGTGATTTCAATCTTGAGTTTTTCCAGCGCTGATGATGCTACCTTCTCGGCGGGAACACCGCGGCGGCATAACGAATCTGCACCCAATACCGTTTTCTCAAACACAGCCACGAGCACTATACCGCAGCCTTTTCTGGGACTTTCAACTTTAACATCCTCGTGTATCTCGAAATTTTCGAGTGTGTTTTTCATACGAGATACTATATGATACGGCAATCCACGAAGATTGATGTATGCATGCTTATAAAGCTCCCGACCACGGGAAATTATGTGGAGCGGAGATAATTTTTCAACCGGTGATACTTCAACTATCACGCGACCCATGCCCTTGGGATAGTATCCTCTCTCAATAACCCGCATTTTCACATCTACGCCCATTTTTTTCAATATTGGAAAGAATACATAGCGATAATAATCCACGGGTGGTGACCAGGCCACATCTGTACCACCAGTGATGTCAAATGTAACCGGTGAATCGGCAAATATCGCCGGTAATAGCACCGTTTGAAGCAGAAGCGTTATGCTTCCAGCAGTGCCTATATTAATTTTATAATTCCCCCCTTTGATGTGTGAGGGTTTGAAAAGTATCTCACTGGAACCCAATTTCAGTCCTTCAACTTTAGCTCCGCATAACTGCGCTGCAAGTTTCACGCCCCACAGATGCTGGTTTTTCAGCCCCGAAGAGGGGCGATTGGCGCGGATGTTGTAGACTTTCACAGGAACACCAGTCACACACGATAGAGATATGGCTGTTCGGAGTATCTGGCCACCGCCTTCGCCAACAGAGCCGTCTATCTCCACGATCTCCATTTACTTCACCACCCTTATCTTTGTGCCATCCACATACACATATTTTCCGTCAAAGTTCGCCTTTTTCCCGTACTTCTTTTCAAAGAAATGTTTGATCCATGCCCTTTGAATCGTCGGCTCATCTTCGGCCACTATCTTTTCGTAAATATCCATAAGCTCCTGAGTATCTGCAAGTTCTTTTAGCATATCAAAGTTTATGCGACGCACCGCTCTCTGCGATGGATTCCAGTCTTTAAGCGCGCGGGCAACTAAAGCACCGGTTACTGCGCCGATGATATGTGCACCGTGGGCTATATCATCGTTCACCCACATAAACGATGCAAAAAATTCTACCGCCATCATAAGCAAAACAGCATACTTCACCTTGACACGAGGTAAAAGCACCGGGCCAAGGAGCATCATTATCTCATCATCCGGATAAAGAACGAGAAACGCGCCCATTATACCGAAAATCGCGCCTGACGCACCTATCAGATACGCCGATGTGCCGGATAACAGTAATATAGCAGTGTAACCCACGGACGCTGCAATCCCGGATACCAGAAAAATGATAACAAATTTGCGAGAGCCAACCCTCTGCTCAAAAGGTAGGCCCATCAAAAAGAATACAATCATATTGAAAAATATGTGCATGGGATTGATGCTGTGGACATAAATTGAAGTTATTGCGCCGGGAATAATATTAGAAGGACTGCAGGCAAGATTGATGATAAGCCATACGAAGCTTTGAAAATCAATGATATAAAGCGCAAATTCCAGAGCATAAATTAAGAAAAATGCTATCATTAAATACAGCACTGCACCACGCTTATACGCAAGCGCAGTGAATATCGCCATTATACTTATCGCTATCAGCAGATACAGCACATCTCGTTATTGCTCTCTATTATTAAAATCATTTCCGTTTGGATAGATAATCCCTCAGCATTTTGATGGCACACAGCTCTCCGCACATTGTGCATACCTGCGGACTGTGTGGATATCTTTCCTTTCGTATCTTTATGGCATTATCCCTGTCTATAGAGAGTTCAAGCTGCTTATCCCATTTGAGACTGCCTCTTGCCAAGGACATCTGGTAATCCCACATATACTCATCCTCAAATCTGGTTAAATTCACAGCATGGGCTGCTATACGCGTGGCTATTACCCCTTGCTTGACCTCTTCTTCCGTGGGCAGTGCCAGATGCTCAGCGGGGGTTACATAGCAGAGAAAATCCGCGCCAGCCATAGCTGCAATTGCACCACCGATAGCACCCGCAATGTGATCGTAGCCCGAGGAGATATCCGTTACGAGTGGCCCCAGTACATAAAAAGGCGCGTTATCCGTCGCAACTTTGGCCATCTTAACATTCGCGGTCACCTGATCAATAGGTATGTGCCCGGGCCCTTCCACCATTGCCTGAACATTTTTTTCGCGAGCTTTTTTTACAAGTTTGCCTATCGTGTAAAGTTCATGGATCTGAAGAAAATCTGTGGCATCGGGTAATCCTCCCGGGCGCAACCCGTCGCCAAGACTTATCGTTGCATCGTACTCTCCGAGCAATTCGAGCAAGTAATCATAATTTTTGTAAAACGGGTTCTCCTCATCGTGATGGAGTATCCATGCCGCATGGAATGTGCCACCGCGGGATACCGTGCCCACCACCCTTTTTCGCTCTTTCATCTTCTCCACCGCTTCGCGGGTCACACCAACATGAATGGTCAGAAAATCAACACCATCTTTAAGGTGCTTTTCCACGGCATTGAACATATCATCTTCCGTCATTTCCACTATGGCTTTATTTCTTTTCAGCATCTCCCATGCTGCCTGATAGATGGGCACGGTGCCTATCACCATCGGCACTTCCTGCATTATTCGTCTCCTTATGAGATCGAGATCTCCGCCTGTTGAAAGATCCATGATGGTATCCGCGCCGTATTTCTTTGCAATCTTCGCTTTTCTAATTTCCGCTTCTATGTCAACAATATCCATAGATGTACCAATGTTGGCATTTACCTTAACGCGTAATCCAGCACCCACACCCACGGGCTCAACTTCGTGATTTACATTTTTTAGAATAACGATATGTCCTCGCGCTATTCCTCTTCTTATTTTTTCCACATCAACTTTTTCTTTATCGGCTATGAATTTCATCTCGTCGGTTATCTTTCCATTTTTAGCGGCTTTCATCTGCATGAATGTCACCCATACCTCATAGAACTATCCTAAATAAGGATTTTCTAAACAGATATGAGTAATCAAAGAACTATTGCCACTTTGCATTCATCCATATTCAATACTTCATCCGCATATTCCTGAACATCCGCTAAACATACATTTTCAATTTCGTTAAGTATTCCTGCAAACCCACCAAATTTCAACTCAGGATCAATTTTCAGCAGGCGTTCAAGAGAGTTCACGCTCTTCTCTTTTTCCAGTATATCTATAACAAGTATCTTTTTTGCATACTCCAAATCTTTTTCGGATATTGAGATATTACTTATGAAAGATTCAAACTTTTTACGCGTTCTCTCTATATTTTTGCTGTTTAAACCCATATACAGAAACATTCCTCCAGCACCGTACCACTCAGCCGCAGCATCCACCATGTAGGCTTCACGGCGAAACTCCTTCCAAAACAGGGAGGTGGGATAGTTACCAAGTATAACCGATAAGATATGGGAACGCATATCGTAATCTTTAAAAGGAAATGCGTAAACTATTTCGGCATTATCTATGTTTTTGTTAACAACAACTTCCGAGTCTGCGTGTCTTACTCTGCGCCTCTCGGGTCTATCATTACACACATTACAATCAAACTTCTTCACCAATTCTTCCACTTCCAGAGATTTTGAAATAACAAGACTCATATTAGTCTGGCAGTAATATTTGCTGTGCCAGTTTCTCAAGTCTTCAATACCCATCTTACCTAATTCCCCAGGAGTGCCCATACTGTATCTGAAATCCCATTCAAATACCAGATTTCTGGCCCACTCATATGCAAGTTCCCAGGGATAATAATCGCTCTCTTTCACCACCACTGGAATGATTTTGCTATCTCTTTCTTCCAACACATTATCCTCCGAAAAAGAAGGGTTTAATACAAGCGAAAGAAGCAATTCCAGTATGGTCTGAACATTTTCCTCAAGAGATGCAAAGTAAAATATTGTTCTGTTCTCCATGGTTTTGCCATTTATAAATACACCGTATCTGGCCGCCTCCTCATCAGGCTCGGGATGTGCATCATTTCCCAGAAACAATGCATGTTCAAGGAAATGAGAAATCCCTCTTTTACCCACAGGTTCATGAATCCAGCCAACATCTACGCTCAGAAGAACATTAACAAGATTCCTTTCTGAGATATTAGTGGTAAGCAATTTCATAATTTTCTCATAACCAGAGAGAATATAAAAAAATTTTTTATCGTTGGGCACAATCTCGCCGTATGTATCCAGATGTGCAGAGCATGGAGCCTGAACAGGGCTTTAAAATCACACGTGTGGGCGTGAAAAATGTAGTGAAACCGATATTCGTCCAGAGAGACGATAAAACACATACACTGGTAACCACGATAGATATCTTTGTAGATTTGCCTCCATCCAAAAAGGGCTCTGATATGTCGCGCAATGTGGAAGTTATCGCAGAAATTGTTGATGATAGCGTTAGAAACCCCTGCGTGGGTATAGAAAATCTCGCGGAGAGAATAGTTAAAAAGGTGAAAGAAAAACACGATTATGCCACATACGCAGAGGTAAGGCTTAAAGCGGAGTATTTTTTGGAAAGAAAAACGCCCCTTGGAAGAAAAACCATAGAACGGTATACCCTGCTGGGAAAGGCCACCATAAAGGATTCGAAAATAAGAAAGATGGTTGGCGTGGAAGTAACCGGTATGACCACCTGTCCATGCGCCATGGAGACCGTCAGGGCGCTTATAAGAGAGAAATACGGCACAGATATACCAGAGACTATACCAGTGCCAACGCACAATCAGAGAAACATATCCACTTTGCTTATAGAGGTGCCGGAGGGATACAAAATAGAGGCAAATGATCTTATAAACATCATAGAAGAATCAGTATCCTCGCCCACCTACGAGATTTTGAAGAGAAAAGACGAGGGGGTGGTCGTTTTAAAAGCGCACCAGAATCCAAAATTTGTGGAAGATGTTGTGAGAGAAATACTCAAAAAAGTCGTTGAAAAATACGCGCATTTACCCGATGATACCCTCGTGATAGTGAGAAGTGAAAGTGAGGAGAGCATACACAAACACAACGCATTTGCAGAAAGAATAACCACGCTGGGGGAGCTGAAAAAATGATGGGCATCATAGGTGGCTCGGGATTTTATAAAGGTCTGAAAGATTTCAAAGGCTCGGAAAAATATATTGAAACGCCGTACGGCAAAGTGAGGGCTATCACGGGTGATGATTTTATGTTCATAGCAAGGCACGGCTATCCGCCCAGGCCTCCGCATATGGTGAATTACCATGCAAACATATACGCTTTCAAAATTGTCGGAATTAAAGATATCGTAGCGATAACCACCGTGGGAAGCCTGAAAGAGGATATCCCTCCCGGAACAGTGCTGCTTCCAGATGACCTGCTCGATTTCACTGGCCGTGTATGGACATATCACGATGACACTCCTGTGCACGCAAACATGTACGAGCCGTTCTGTCCCTCGCTTCGGAAAAAGCTTTCATCGCTGGGATTGCGTGATGGAGGAGTATACGCGACAATGAAAGGCCCGCAATTTGAATCCCGTGCCGAAAAAAGTATGCTTATCAAACTCGGTGCGGATGTGGTGGGCATGACAGTGGCGCCCGAAGCGAAACTGGCCAAAGAACTGGAACTATGCTATCAGCCCGTGTGTATGGTGGTGAATTTTGTGGACGATAAAACCACCCATCAGAATACCGTGGAAATGGCTAGGAAAATGGAAAAATACATAGCAGAAATATTGAAGAAACTTATAGAAGAATATCCAGAGATATAAAGAAAGTGTGCGCAAAAAATTTATTTAGAGTTTGCAATTCACCCTTTGCGGGGCCGTGGGGTAGCTTGGCATCCT
>WAOZ01000097.1 GCA_015520975.1 DHVE2 group archaeon
ACATACATATTTATGATTTTTTTATCTTTAATAGGGTGGGGGGGGACCTTTTTTAGTATAGTCAATTGGAATACTTTAGTAAAAGATCCTGGAATTAATGCTTCTGGAGTTTTAGGGCTATTTATTTTTACTGCAATAAGTGTGGGTTTAATTTTGTTCTGGGCAGGAGTGAGGGTTCAACCGTTTGGGATCTATGAAAAAGGCATAGTTCCACCCTTAAAGCCGTGGAGCAGGATGTTCAGCAAGGAGTATTTTATACCATATGAGAGAATAGAAAAAATAGATACGGGGAGATGGGAAATAGTTGAAAAAGGAGGAAGGAAGAGCAATCTGAGGTCATGGTTTCTGTTCAATTTTGTAAGAAGTAGTAAGGAGGCAGATATGGTTGAGGATATGCTAAAGAAGATAGCTAAATTAATAAATGAAAGCAATATAACTGAGGTGAAAAAGGAAGAGTTGAAAGGGTGATACGGTAGTGAATATCATGACAAAATGGAGGATCGTAGATATGAAAGTGGACGTAGCAAGATTCTACGAAATATACGACAAAAGAAGTGAAGAGATGTATGGAAAAAGCATATCAATATGACAATATTCTTATTTTTCGTTGGTTTTATACCATCAATAACAAAGCCTGATGTTAAATTTAGGTGGTTTGGAATATCTTTATGGTTTTTCATAGAGTCTCTCTCAATCTACTTCGCATACGATGTTTTTGGAAATTATCTTTACTATAGGGGTATATGGAAAAATCCGCCGTTTGCGAAAAGTTCGATAAAAATATTCTGGAAAGATATGAAACATGGTAAGTTACCGTTTTTAGTATTGCCGGAGATAAGCAATAACGGTCAAGTTATGAAAATTCATCTAATATATTGGAAAGTGAGCAGTAGAGGTGTGGTGGTTGAGATCGATAGGGCGGAGAAATTCAGAGTAGATAATTTGTTGAAAGAACTCAGGGAAAAAGGTGCAAAGAACATCAAATTTATATACAAGGGGTATAGGATCTGTGGGGCAACCATAAAATTAATGCAAGAGCTTGTAAAGGAGTAAACTCAAATTATTTGGAAAATATCTGTCGGGATAGATGCGCACGAATTCAGAAAATCTTAAATATCATTACCCCAATAAGTAAAATGGGTGATAAAAATAGACAAGAAGAGGGTTGCGGCGCTGATATCTCTCACAACGCTTGGGGCTGGCTCTGCGTATGTTATGAGGGACGAAATCGAAGAGCTTTTGCGGGATATTGGTGTTGAACTGAAAACCTTTTCAGAGACGAAGGAAACATCCTTTGAAAAATCGGAGAGAGAGAGAATCGAGATGCCCGATACGAAATTGCTTAAGGATGTGAACTACGATCCCAACTGGTCCAGCGTCTCGTGGGAGAAGTTGAAAAAGAATCTTGGATTTCGCTATCCCGGAAGGGATCTATCCAAGCTATACTCCGCGCTCACGCCCGAGGAAAAAGCCAAATGGAGGCTGGGCATATATTTTGTGGGGGTCAGAACATATCCTGATAGATACTTCGTTTACACCGATGCGTGGTACATTTCCCCCTACGATAAGAAGGGCGCACTGGCGGATCTGGTGCAACTGTACCGCATAGGCTCCATAAACTTCGAGATGTTGCTGGCACATTACAAATCCGTGGTTAAAAGCATGTACGACCTTCCATAAAACACCACTTTTTTATATTTAGCGCGGATTAACTTTTTTGATGTTCATAGTTAGATACGGCGAAATCGGATTGAAAGGTGGCAATCGCCGCTATTTCGAACAAACGCTGGCAAAAAATATAGAGCGTAAATTGAAGAGATACGGGTACAAGGCAAGAACCCGCATACTCCGGGGCAGAATATTCGTTTACGCTTCCGAGTCTGCAGCGCAGCATATTGCCAAATGTCCCGGAGTGGTGTCTGTATCTCCCGCGGTGGAACTCGATTACGATGACATATTCAACTATCTTGAAAAGACGCTGTCTTCCTATTCTCCCGCGACTTTTAAGGTTGACACGCACCGTGTTGATAAATCGTTCCCGAAAACATCCGTCGAGATCAACGAGGAGATAGGCGCGTTCGTGGTGGAGCGATTCGGATGGAAGGTGGATTTAACCAACCCGGAGTTGGTGATAGG
>WAOZ01000098.1 GCA_015520975.1 DHVE2 group archaeon
CCCGTCAAATATTGTTAGAGTTGCCTATGCACGAAGATATCATATAGGATTACAGCTTTACGAGTTCAGCAGCGCCGAATTCGAGAGCAGAAAAAGCAGATTTTTACCGATCTCGTATCCGATCACCATGCACCCAAGATTTGCGAGGTTTCTTGTCAATCTGGCGCATATACAGACAGGAGCGAAAGTGCTGGATCCCTTTTGCGGTACCGGCTCCATACTCATCGAAGCGGGGCTTATGAGCATGAAAATCCACGGTTCTGATATAGATCCCAAAATGGTGGATGCTGCGAAAATCAATTTATCAAAATTCGGAATTTCGGGAGAGCTCAAAATTCTTGATGTTGGCGATATTGGTGGGCATTATGATGCCGTTGTCACCGATCCGCCCTATGGTAGATCATCTAGCTCCAAGGGAGAGAACATCCATAAACTTTATGATCGGGCATTTCAGGCATTTTCACGCGTGACTGATAAAGTGGCTATCGCGTTACCAGACAAAAGTGCACTGAAAATTGGTGAACAGTATTTCGATTTGAAGGAGTATTACCCTCAGAGAGTGCACAAATCGCTCACACGATATTTTGCGTATTTTGAAAAATAGGATTATATCCGAACCCAATAATTTTTCACACCGTAACATATTGAATTATCACAAAATGTTATAAATTTTTAAAAAATAACACTTAAATATTCGTAACGCAATTACCGAATGGTGAGATTAATGAGTGGCGAGAAAAAAATGATTGCTACGATAATTGTAATGCTTATAGCAGTAATTGCGATTGGATACTACATGGTAGAAATGCAGGGAGAAAACAACGGCGTCCGAACCATTGTAGATATGACCGGGCGGGTAGTTAAGATACCCGCTGTTATCAAAAGAGCCGTTGTATTTGCACAATATACAACAGTTGTTGCACTCGGCGCTTGGGATTGCGTTGTTGGTACATCCAAGTGGGCTCCATACAACACGATAATACAGAAAACGGTTCCCAATATTGATAAAATATGGCATAATGGTAGCGCCACATCGTTTAACACGGAAGAAGTTCTCTCACTCAACCCAGATATTGTTATAACTTACGGAGGTAATGGTGGGTATGTTACTCCGAAAGAACAGATTGAACAGCTAGAAAATGCAGGTGTGCCTGTTGTTTGTGTGAATATTTATAACATTTCAGATGTCTACAAATGTATACTTCTCATGGGTCAGATTTTCAACAGAGAACAGAGAGCAGAGCAGATAATAGAAACTATGCAAAATGCGTTTGATATGGTAAAAAATAAAGTTTCTGGGCTTGATAAGGTTCGTTGCCTTCATACCTGGAGTTCACCTACTAAAGTCACAGCTGGCCTAGGGGCAACACACGAACTGATTGTGAATGCTGGAGGAGTAGATGTTGCATCTTCCTTAAATGAAAGATATGCAACAGTGGATATTGAGCAGATAATAGAATGGGATCCCGAGGTCGTGCTTATATGGGGTTCTGCGAAATACACGCCTCAAGACATATACAACGATTCACAGTGGGAAGATGTCTCGGCTGTTGTGAATCACCAGGTGTACAAGTACCCGAAGATAAGCACATGGGATCCTGAAGTAGCGATGCTTCAAGTATGGTTCGCCGTCAAAATACATCCAGATGCGTTCAGCGACTTCAATATACAGAACTATGCAGATACATTTTTTAACAAAATATACGGTATAGATAGCCCTTATGAGTGGTCATAATGCCCTCAAAAAAATGGAGATTTAGTATATATTCTGCACCATTTATCCTTTTTTTCATTTCTCTTTTTATAGGAAAGTATCCCCTCACAATATCGGAAGTCGCATCTGCACTGTTTGGGAACAAAGAGGGCATTGCATACGTGATTGTCTGGGATATAAGAATGCCACGAGTACTTCTTGCAATTGTTGGTGGGGCATCTCTGGCTGTGGCGGGCGCTGTTCTGCAGGGTATGTTCAGGAACCCATTAGTAAGCCCATCAATTCTTGGTATATCCGCAGGTGCGAGTTTTGGGGCTGCAATTGCAATAGTTTTTCTTTCAATAGCACCATATATACCAGCATTCTCTTTTGCGCTCCTTGCTGCATATATGACATATTCCATCGCGAAAGTCCGAGAAAATATACCTCGTCTATCACTTGTATTGAGCGGAATAATAGTGGCATCACTATTCTCTGCCATGCTATATGTGGTAAAATATCTTGCAGATCCATACCATCTTGCCACGGTAGTTTACTGGCTTATGGGGTCATTTAATTATGCCCATTGGAACCAGGTCATAGGGATATACATCGCCTTTTTAATTGGATTTACATTGATTTACTGCTCCCGATGGCATCTTAACATAGTATCACTTGGAGATGAAGAGGCAAAAGCTCTCGGAGTTAATGTCAAAAATATGAGATTTATGTATATATCGGCATCAGCGCTTCTCGCATCTGCGATAACCGCAGTTTGTGGGATAATAGGCTGGATTGGCTTAATCGTACCACACATTACAAGAATGGCATTTGGTGCAGATCACAAAACACTAATTCCTCTCTCGGCCGCTGTAGGAGCAACACTCATGCTCGCCGCCGACGACGTTGTTAGAGTGGTGCTACCATATGAACTTCCTGTTAGCGTTATAACCACACTTCTTGGGATACCGTTTTTCATATATCTTCTTAGGAGGGGTAAAGTATGGTAAAGGCAAGAATTTCATTCTATTATGGCAATAAAAAAGTACTCCATGATGTCAGAGTTGATGTTGCAAGAGGAGAGATTCTTGCAATTCTAGGCCCCAACGGTAGTGGTAAAACAACCCTTATAAAATGCCTTGCGGGAATACTCCATCCCGAAGGCGAAATCATCATGGATGGTTTTCCCGGATATGTTCCGCAAATGCCTCCATCTACCTTCCCTTACTCAGTACTGGAAATGGTTATAATGGGCCGTGCGCGACATATAGGATTATGGGATATCCCTACTGAAAAAGATTATATCCGTGCTATGAACGCACTGAAAATGGTTGGAATTGTCCATCTTGCACATAGACCGTATACAGAGATCAGTGGTGGTGAACTCAGACTGGTACTAATCGCGAGGGCTCTCACTAGCGACGCCAGAATCCTTCTTCTTGACGAACCCACTGCACATCTGGATTTCAAAAATAGCCACCGCGTTTTAAAGGTAATTCGTAAACTGGCAAATGAAGGTTATGAAGTGGTTGTAAGCATGCACGATCCAAACGAATGTATTCGATACGCAGACAAGGTTCTTCTCTTGAATCAAGGAAAGGTTAAAGCATATGGTCCCGTAAACGAGATCATTACACAAGAAAATCTAGAATCGCTGTACGGCGTAAATCTTCGTATTGAAAATGTAAATGGAACAAGGGTGGTGATACCGTGTTGATTTTCATAATTGGCTACGGAAGTTCGGTTTACAGACATCTTGCGGAGAATGCCGGTGAGCGTGCGAGAATTATCAAGGTAGAGGATATCAAGCCAGGAGACATCTCGCAAGGAGACACAGTGTTTATTTACGCTCCCAAACTCCCAGATGATGTAATAAACGCAATCTATACACGTGCAAATATGGTGATATCAGCTACCCAAAACTTCCCGTCCCATGCACCAGATGATATAGTGTTAAAAGCCATTCAGTTTTTCAAAAGAGGAGGGCGAAAAAATCTCGCCTCACTTATAGACCTCCTTCTGGACGGAAAAGATAACGACATAGATGAGATCCCGTGGTGCGGTATATATCACCCAGAATACGGAGTATTCGAATCGCTCGAAAACTATAAAAAGAAATATGGTAAAAAAATTGATGTGGGTGTGCTATTTTACAGAACACACTGGTTATACGGTAACACGCAGGCGGTTGATGCGATCGTGAGAGCTCTTGAGCAGGAGAACCTTGGAGTTGTGGCTGTTTTTACGCACGGATGGAAAGACGAACAAGCGGGTATACCATCCAAGGAGGATGCAATAAAAAGGTTTCTCGCACCTGCGAAGATCGATGCCATTGTGAATCTAACATACTTTTTCCTTTCCGAAAAAGGTAGGACCACGATTCTTGAAGATCTAAACATACCTGTTTTTCAGCCTGTTTTCTCTTTCAGACAGAGCGTGGAAGAGTGGAAGGCCTGCAATACCCTAGATGGGACATCTCAAGTCTACACTATCTATATGCCCGAGGTTGATGGACTTATTGAAAGTATATTCTTTGGTGGTACACGGATTGAGAATGGAGAGAAGAAAATAGAAATTCTGGAAGAGCATGCAAAATATATAGCAAAACGTATTGCACGATGGATCCGACTTAGAAGGAAACCTCCCAAAGAAAGAAGAATCGCCATTGTGCTGATAAATCCGCCGTGCAAAGGAGCCGAATCTTCCGTTGCGGTTGGACTCGGTTTGGACGTCCCTGAAAGTGTGGTGAAACTGTTACACACCCTAAAAAGTGAAGGATACCATGTGGAAAACATCCCGCAAAGTGGTGAGCATCTTATCCGCATGATACTAGAGAGGCATGCATTAAACGAATTTAGATGGACTTCCGTGAAAAGCATTGTGGAAGGCGGCGGGGCTTTAGCTTTAGTAGATTTGGAGAAATATCTTGTTTGGTATAGAGAGCTTTCGCAGGATCTCAGAGATAAAATAGAGGCAAGTTGGGGAAAACCCGAAGATGTCCTTTCTGAAAATGTGCCAGATGAACTTATTGGTATGGTGTATAACGGTTGTTTTGTGGTTCCTGGTCTCAGATTCGGGAATGTTGTTATTATTCCACAACCAAAATTCGGTTGCGCAGGAGCAAAATGTGACGGAAAGGTATGCAAAATTCTGCATGATCCAACGATTGTCCCACCCCATCAGTGGTTCGCCGTATATCGCTGGCTCACACGTGAGTTTGGTGCGGATGTTCTAATACACTTCGGAACTCATGGATCTCTTGAATTCAGACCCGGTAAAGGCGTAGCCCTTTCGCCAAACTGCATTCCTGAAGTGACTATAGATGATGTTCCACACCTTTATGTGTACGCTGTTTCTAACCCAATGGAAGGTGCTATCGCTAAAAGAAGAAGTTATGCCGTTCTCGTGGATCATATTTATCCGCCAATGGAGAATGCCAATGTACTGGAAAATCTTGACTCCCTTGTAAGACAGTATTTTAAGGCGAGGGAGGTAGGCGACAATTCGCGAATGGATATCATACAGGAGCAAATCATCAAGGAAGCAAAAGAGATTGGCATATCTGCAAAGGAAAGTCCAGAGGCCATTGAGCAGGTGAGCCGATATATTGAACTTATGCGAAGTACTGCCATAAATATGGGATTGCATATTTTTGGTAAAACACCAGACGATGAAAAAATCGCGAAGTATGTAATCTCTGCATTTTACCACGACAGCACCGAGACTCCTTCCATTATCAGAATTCTATCCGAATGCACAGGTATAGATTATGACTCCGCACGCCGGAGATGCAACCCCAGACTTGAAAAAATAAGAAAATCTGCCGAAGATGCAATACTGGATGTCGTAAAAGGCAAAGACTTTGAACACTCAATCAAAGAAGCCTGTGAGAAGCACAATCTTGAAATCAAATCTACCGAACCCCTTAAAAAAATAAAGGATTCCATCCTATCTATGATCCACGGGATAAAAAGATGCGATCTTGAAATGCGCGGACTCCTAAATGGACTTGACGGTGGACATGTTCCGCCGGGAACCGCAGGAGCACTTACGCGCGGATGTGTTGATATACTACCAACGGGAAAAAATTTTTACACCGTTAACCCCCTCGAGCTTCCCAGCCGTGCTGCATGGAAAATAGGAGTGCTCTCTGCTCAGTTACTTATTCAAAAGCATCTGGAAAAGCATGGTCAATACCCAGAAACCGTGGGTGAAGTTCTGTGGAGTATTGATGCTTACAAAGCTGATGGAGAACAAATATCACGCATACTTTACCTTCTCGGTGTTGAGCCTGTATGGAGCGGCAGTCAGGTGGTGGATTTGAAAGTTATTCCGCTACACGATTTGGGAAGACCAAGAATTGATGTACTCGTAAGAATAAGTGGGATCGTACGTGATACACTACCCACATATGTGGAGATGATAAATCATGCGGTGGAGATGGTCCTATCACTGGATGAGCCTCCTGAAATGAACTATCCACGAAAACATTATTTTGAAATCGTGAGAGATCTAATCATTACTGGATATGATGATGCCAATGCGCAGAAACTTGCAGGATATAGAGTTTTTTCCTCGCCGCCTGGCACATACGGTGCAGGCGTGAACCTGGCTGTTGCTGCTTCTGCATGGCGCGATAAGGAAGATCTTGCAAAAATATGGGTTAAGTGGAGCAGTTACGCCTATTCATTGGATGGGTCTGTGACGGCGCCCCACGTGCTTATGCATACACTTAAAACCGTTGAGGTAGTAGCAAAAAATCATATAAGTGACGAGCACGACATAACCAACTGTTGTTGTTATTATGCTCACCATGGAGGATTTAAACTATCAGCCGAATTATTAAGCGGTAAAGAAGTAGATGCCGTTCACATTGATACTCGAGATATCACAAATATAGACATTCGGGATATTTCTTTGGAAGCAGAGCGCGTTGCAAGAACTAAGATACTCAACCCACAATGGATTGAAGAAATGAAAAAGCATGGATACCGCGGGGCTGCAGAATTTGCAAAAAAGATCCACCATCTTTACGGGTGGAAAGCCACCGCGAATGAAGTTTCTGATAGGATTTTTGACGAAATTGCGGACAGATATATAATAGACAGCGAAATGAGACACTGGTTTGAGGAACACAATATCTACGCGGCCGAGGAAATCACTAGGAGATTGGTGGAGGCTCACGTTAGAGGACTGTGGAAAACAAGCAAAGAGAGAATAGATAAGCTGAATGAGGCATACTCTGAAATCGAGGCTCTGCTTGAGGATATGGTCCACGAAAATACACAGGGTGGAGAAATTTTGGTATATGCGTATGATGATGTAAACGAGTGGAACGAAAAAATGAGGGAGGTGAACAAATTATGGCAATCGCTGAAAGAAAAATGAACTTCCCGTTTACCGCTGTAGTTGGTATGGATAAGGCAAAACTTGCACTGCTCTGCGCAGCTGTTGATCCACTAATAGGCGGCGTTCTTCTTCGGGGTGATAAAGGCACAGGTAAATCAACGCTTGTCAGGGCATTTGCAAAAATTTTACCAGAAATAGATGTTGTTGCAGATTGTCCCTTCAACTGTAATCCACATAATCCATTGGAAATGTGCGATTCATGCTACGAAAGATACAGAAACGGTAAAACTCTACCCCTAAGAAAGAAAAAGATGAAACTCGTGGATGTGCCGTTAAGCACAACTCCAGATCGTCTTGTTGGAACTGTGGACGTGGAACGCTTTTTGAAAGAGGGAACAAAAGCACTTCAGCCAGGACTGCTCGCGGAGGCAAATAGAGGTGTGCTCTATATTGATGAGGTCAATTTATTGGATGACTATGTTGCCGACTCTCTCCTAGACGCGGCAGCTATGGGATGGAATATAATAGAGCGAGAAGGGATATCATTTCGTCATCCAGCAAGATTTGTTTTGGTAGGCAGTATGAATCCAGAAGAGGGAGATCTTCGACCTCAGATTTTAGACCGATTCGGATTATGTGTGGATATCTCCGCACCAACAAATATAGAGGAAAGAATAGAAATCGTCAATAGGGTAGAGAGATTTCACAGAAACCCAGTTGAATTCCATAAAAAATATGAAGAGAGAGAGAAATCATTAAGAGATAGAATAATAACCGCCAGACAGATAATATCGGAGATAGATATCCCTAGTGACTTACTTATGTTCATAGCAGAGACCGTGGTTTCCATGGGGATAAAAACAAATAGGGCAGAGATCGTAACAGTAAAAACGGCGAAGGCAATAGCAGCGCTGAATGGACGGAAAAATGTAACGCGAGAGGATGTGCTCAAAGCTATGGACCTCGCACTTCCACATAGAATTCGGGCGAAACCTTTTGAAAAGAAAGAAAGTATGGAGATTCCAAATAATCTGTTTTCAAGAATGAACAGGACTATCTCACATGGAACATCAGGGGGTAATGAGAAAAACAAAAGTACGCATCCCAGTGGAGAGTGCGCAAAAGTTTTTCCAACGAACAAAAATGCGCCATACCCGAATATAGCGCATGTGAATCATAAAAACGAATCAAAGAATATCTTTATACCGTCCCGTGATACAACAGTGCTCTCCCAAAATACGCGTCAGGGGATGCATATCTATTCTATTAATTCGTCGCATTCATTTTCAGATGTAGACTTTTATGCTACTGCGATCAAAATGATTATGAAATATGGATCTCCAAAATTTCCTGTAAAAAAAGAGGATATAATGATACGTGTTAGAAGAACACCCGTTCAATCGATATGGACCTTGCTCCTTGATTCAAGCGGGAGTATGTCCGCGCACAGAAAAATTGAAATTGCAAAAGGTGTAGCTTGGAATATTGTAGAGAGAGGATACATGAAGCGCTCTAAAATATGCCTCATACTTGCTAGAGGAAAGAGAGCTAGAATTGCTGTCCCTCCAACAAAAAATTACTGGAGAGTAATTGAATCCATAGAAAATGCACCAACTGGAGGCCGAACCCCTATACCTTCAGCATTAAAGACTCTTATCGATATACAAAATAAGTATAGATAC
>WAOZ01000099.1 GCA_015520975.1 DHVE2 group archaeon
CAGGAAAATAATATACGCAAAGAGCAGAGATGAGGCTATTGAACTCATTAAAAAAATCAAGGCCGAGAGCATCTCAGTGGAAGAAGTAACCCTCGAAGATGTATATCTTTACATAATTGGAGGTGCGATAAATGGGAAAGATTAGAGGTATTGCGTATCTTGCAAGCAGATGGATTCGGCGACAGCCGATATGGCTCGTGCAGGACGCTTTTATGATCGTTGGATTCGCTATTTTAATGTACATATGGGGTGGAATAGAAGGGCTTAAAAATGTCTTCGTGGCATGGTTCATATCTGGTTCGTGGGGTATGGGCGTCAATTTTGTATCACAGAGTATCGGATGGGATAGACAAGGAAAGGTTATGGATATGTTCATTGCATCACCTGTAAAACCCGCACACTATGTAATAGGATACTTCATTTCTGGGTCGGTGTTTGTAGCCGTTGATATGCTTATTATTCTTCCATTAATAGCATACCTTAACGCTTGGAATATTCTGATGGGATCGCTTATTACCGTTGCACCTCTGCTCATAGCGGGTACTCTGGTAGGACTCACCATAGTGATGCGGATCAAAAAACCCACCAACATATCGGCAATAACAAACCCATTACAGATGCTTCTTATAATTCTCCCTCCGGTGTTTTATCCAGCGCAGGTGATACCGTTAAACATACGCTACTTCGTACTTCTGATACCCACTGCAGCAGGTGCGGAACTTGCAAGGCAGCTATCCGGGCTGAGCACATGGAATAATATATGGTATCCAGCAATGGTGCTTGTCGCATGGGTGATAATCGGGGTGATTACATCCGCAAAAACCGTGAAATGGGGTATGGAATGACTCTTTTTTATCAATATGCGCCGTGATGCAATCATACGAAAATTTGATAAATATGCACCATATAGTAAATACTGATGATGCGCTGGGGTATTTGTGTCATAATGGGGTTAGTGATGATAAGTGCCGTTATGGTTATAGGAACGCAGGCCACATATGCTGCAAGCAGCGATTTTGTGGATGTAAGCATGGACTCTACATATCAGGCTCTCGCTCTGAAATATATGCCAACGCTCATACATGAATCCGGCACAACCTATTACACCTGCGACATCTGCTTCGATAGTGATCTGAATGTTAGCAATAACAAAGCAAACTATGAAAATGGCGTTGGTGGCTGGGCGTATGACTGGGTATACATACATATCTTGGAAAACATATCCAGCGGTTATGTGTACATAGAATACTGGTTCTACTATGTTTACAATGTTTACTGGTATTTTGACAACCACTATAATGACTGGGAGATGATGATTGTGGTTCTCAACGGCGCACATAATCCCGTTGAGGTCAGATACGGAGCGCATGGATTCGTGAACACATATTCGTGGAGCGATGTGAGCAAGGAGGATACCACACACCCAATTGCCTATGTGGCTTCGGGAAGCCATGCTATGGATAAAGACACATCCATCCCATACCAGCTGTGGTGGAGTGGGGATGGTTACATAGCACATTACTACTATTTCCAAGCGAATCAGTACACATTCTTCGGCCAGCAGCTGTACGCTGTGGGCACGAATTCATATATGGAAGCTTCGGGATACAGATACTGGAACGGAGAAATTCAATCTACTGGTAATGGCCTCTGGCCAGCAGATTACGGAAGTGTAAGCACACCCTGGACAGAGAAGGCGATATGGAACGATCCCACGCTCGACACATATTAAACTTTTTTTGAAATTTTTAGAAAAATATATTAGCGCCGCGGCAATCTCCATTTATGCGCTCTGCTCTTGAAAATAAAATAACAGCGATGACGCTTTTCGGGGGCATATACGCCCTGGGTTTCGGATTTTTCGCTATGTTCATTTTTGGAATCTGCATCTCATGTTATCTTGGAGAATCTCCCGGATGCGGTGTTAATGCGTATTCGTTCGCATGGGGCGCTGGCTACATTCTGGGCGGTGCATTACAATTTGCATCATATATTCTCGTTAAATTTGGGAAAATCACTGATGGTGATAAAACACTCCGCATTCTCAGAGTATCATTTCTCATGCTCATTTTAAACAGTATTATTTTATTGCCATTCCTAGCATTTTTCTATAATCTCGTGTATTACGATATATTCACAGTATCCCCGCTCACAGGATTCACTGGAGCATGGTTCCTTGTATTAGGCGCGTTTTTCGGTGCTATGATTGCGTATGCTGGCTATAAAATAACATTAAAAAACATCGCTATCAGCGATTTCGGTAAAATAACCGCTAAAGAAATAATTGTTTCCTTAACACCCACATTATTTTTCGTTCTTGGTGGCACAGTATTTTACTACACACTACCGTACCACAAAATACCGTGTCCAACGCCGGGAATAACATTTCTCGCTGTGATCTTCGCATCGTATCTGTGCTGTTTTATTTACGGGAGATCCCATCGCCAAAATTCGGATTAAGAAATCATTAAATCACCCAACAGCATAACCATAAAGGATGCTTGAGGAACTGATTGAACTTGCCAAAATAAGAAGCGAGACAGGATACGAATCCCGGATCTTGGCATTTATTGAAGATAAACTCGAGGAGTTCGGTGTGAATTATGAAAAAATGCCCATTGATGAGGAACGATTTAACATTATAGTAAATCCCGAGGAAAGATTTATGATAAATGCTCATGTGGATACCGTCGGCGATTATTTCCCACCAGAAGTAGAAGGAAATATTCTCTGGGGTAGAGGCGTTGAAGACGACAAAGCTGGCGTTTTAATTATGCTCAAACTCATCGAAAAATATAAAGATAGTTTGCCGGTGAGCTTCGTTTTCTTTGTTGATGAAGAAGAAGAGGGCCGTGGCTCAAAAAAATACGCGGAAAAGTACGCTCATGAATTTGCAATAACGCTTGAACCCACGGATTTAAAGGTATGCACCGCTGAAGCCGGCAGTCTTGAACTTGAGTTTGAGTTCTGGGGCAAAGCTATGCACGGCTCATGCGCGGATGAAAAAGATAACGCAATATGGCAGGGGATGAATTTTCTTCTGTCGCTTAAAAAAATGAAATTCCTAAATGGGGAACATCCGCTGCTTGGAAAGCCAGCAATTAATATAGAGATGTTCGACGGTGGAGATTATATTTTAGCAGTACCTGATTCTGCAAAGGCACTTGTGGATTTTGTATATCTCCCCGGTCAAACTGCCGCCGAAATAATTGACGAAATAAATAAAATAGGGCGCCGATACAATATGAACCATATGATCTACGACCTCTCACCGCCATTTGAGATTTCTCCAAGAAAAAGAGCGGTGAAAAAGTTTCTCAAATACGCCGAACTCGGTGGTTTCAGAAGCTGGAGCGATGCACAGAACCTTGTAGAAAAAGGCACACCCACTGTAGTGTTCGGTCCTGGCATTTTGAAATATGCACATACAAAAGATGAGCATATAAAAATCAACGATGTGGAAAAAGCGTATTTTATACTAGAAAAGGTTATAAAAGAATTGTCTCACTAAAATTTTATCGCAAATTTTTGTGATCATTATAATTCGTCAAAAACCTCGACACATTTATATATCAC
>WAOZ01000100.1 GCA_015520975.1 DHVE2 group archaeon
ATCATAACCCGCGGGAAAGGCACTGCGGAAAGCAAAATAAAGGCTTTCGAAAAAGCAGGTGTGCCCGTAGCAGAGTTCCCGTGGGAGATCCCGCAACTGCTCGGCGAAGTTTACGCACCTGCGCCTTGAGTCTTTTTATTTCCGATTTTTATCAATACGTTTGCATCATCGCGAATTTTCACCGTTCCCGCTATGAATATTATGAGGCTTAATGTGAGATAAAGAGTCATCACGAACAGATCTATATTTCCCTGAGCAAGGCCTGTGGTTTCCGCCAGAGAATACACTATTGCAAATCCAAACCCGAACGCGGGATACTTTCTTATTTCATAATGCGAACTGTCAAAGATCACAAGAAACAGCGCCGAAAAGAGAGATACCTGAGATAGCGCGTAAAGTATCCATACACCATAAATCAGAAAGATGTAGAGCGATGCGTACCCCAGGGCGGAGAACAAGATGGAGTAGATGAGCATATGCCTGTTTCTAACAAGTTTGAGAGATGCAAGAAGCACGACGGGATATGCAATCAGAATGATGTAAAATGCTGCAAAATAAATCAATAAAGCATAGGAGACACCGCTATACTTTGAAAAAAAAGCATCTAATAGCAGATATTTGCCTGCAAACACGGCGCCGAGAGTCGCAAACAAAACGAGTTTTCTCATTGTTAAGGGTATGAGGGATAAAAATATAAACTTTCACATCATAACTGAGTACAAGGTGTTGAGTATGATACTGCGTGATAAGAGCAAAATAACAAAGCTTTTGATACTTCTGGAGATTGCTAAAGGCAGGAGGAAGCTCAGAGAGATCGCTGAAAGCTTAGATGTCACGGTTCAGGCAGTTTCAGAATATATGAAAGAACTTGAAAGGGAGGGTTTGGTTCATAACTGGAAAATCAGGCCCCGCGGGTTTGCGTTTATATCCTCCGCGATAGAGGAGATAGGCGAATTCGTTCACACTGCAAGCGATTTGATCAAGAAAGAGAGAGTCACAGAAGCGATTGCCGGAGAGCGAATAAAAAAAGGTGAGCGTGTGGGACTGTTCATGAAAAATGGATATCTCTGGGCATACAAAAAGGATTCATCATCCACAGGTATTGCGTTAAACGATGCAGAGCCTATGCAGGATGTGGGGGTTAGCTCGCTTCAGGGCATTATGGAATTCGAAAGAGGAAAAGTTAAAGTTTACGGTATGCCCTCAATTGAATGCGGAGGTTCCAGAGCGGTGGATAAAAATTTCATCAAAAATATTTTAGATTCAAAACCTGAAAACACAAAGGTGGGTATCTGGGGGATCGTGCCATATCTGAGCATAAAAGATTTAACATCCATCGATTTTGAATTTTCGGCAGTGAATGCCGCGGTGGATGCCGCTTATCGCGGAATAGACAGCTTACTCTTCGTATCCCATGAATATCTGCCGTACGCACTTCAAATTCTGCAGGAAAAGGGCGTGGAGTACGAAGTTCACGATGTGCCGAAGAACCAGTGATCTTTATTCAGTAATCTTCGTATTTCACACCCAGTTCCTCTATCTCAACACCTTTTCCATTTTCCACATATCCAACAACTCTGGCATCTTCAATCTCTCTAATGACATCACCCTCGCATGATTCGTCTGCTATTATTGCAAATCCCATACCCATATTGAATGTCTGGTACATCTCCTGATAATCTTCTCCAGAGCGTTCCATAATCACATTGAATATCTTCTGCGGCGGCAGCGGCGAAGTTATCACATACCTCATATTTTTCAGACGGAGCATATTCTTGAGTCCGCCTCCGGTGATATGCACCAGACCATGTATACAATCACCGCATTTTTTCAGTACTTTCATTATCTCTTTCACATAAATTCTGGTTGGCTCCAACAGGATGTGCCCTATTTTCACTCCGTTTATTTCGTCATGCAAATCCAGAACTTTCCTTGCAAGTGTTAAGCCGTTGGAATGTATCCCTGAACTGGGTATACCGATGATTATGTCGCCATTGGCTATTCTATCCCCGGTTATCACTCTATCTTTTTCGACGATTCCAATACTCGTTCCCGATAAATCGAAGCCATTTACGATTTCAGGAAGTGTTGCGGTTTCTCCGCCAAGGAGCACCACATCCGCAATCTGAGCACCGCGATTCAACCCGATGCCGATCTGTTTTGCCATCTCCAGATCGTACTTCTCTATGGCAAGATAATCCACAAACGCCAGGGGTTTCGCACCCACGCATACTGTATCGTTCACATTCATTGCTATGCAATCGATCCCCACTGTGTCCCATTTCCGCATCTCGTTTGCCACGAGCACCTTGGTGCCAACACCATCCGTGTTCATAGCTATATAATAATCTCCAAATCTGATAAGCCCGGTAAAATGCATGGAGAGTTTGCCTCTACGCGAGGGATCTATCTGAGAGAGAAGGGTTTTCACAAATCCAGATTCCTTAGAGATATCAACGCCCGCATCGCTGTATTTCATCAAAGCTCACCTCTGTGAGCCATTCTGAGAAACTCCAGAATATCCTCTCTGCTCATACTGCACGGATTGACGCGCATAAGTGCGCTTTTTTCGATTTCGGAGGCTATGCTTTCCAGATGATCCTCAGGTACGAAATCTATTGTGACGGGTATGTCAAACTCTTCGTTCATGGTCAGCAATGCCTGCGCCACATCATCCACACCCATCACTCTGGCAATGTCTTTGATACGGGATGTGCACTTTTCATTCACTCGGACAACATACGGGAGCAGGATGGCGTTTATTTTACCGTGCTCTATATCGAACCTGCCGCCTATGGGATGCGCCGCCGCATGGCATAGTCCTAAACGAGCGTTGGTGAAACCCATCGCAGCGAGCATATTTCCGTAATGCACAAGTTCCCTCGTGCGCTCATCTCCATCAGCGGATTCGGGTAGATTGCGGTATATCAACTCAATGGCTTTCAGCGCGAGCGTATCGGCAGGGATGTTGTTTATTTTGGATATGTACGCTTCAATAGCGTGAGTTAATGCGTCCATACCCGAATAAATCGCGGTATTCCTTGACATAGATAACACGAGATTTGGATCGTACGCGGATGCATCAACGATGAGCTGCTCGCTCACTATACCCCTCTTTATTCTGTTTTGGTCGATAACAACTGCCGCCGCGGATATCCCCGTACCTGTGCCGCTTGTGGTCTCGGCCGCAATAAGTTTTGATTTGCGACGCAGCGGAGGAATTTTGTACGAATATATCTCGTTCCAGGTGATTTCCGGATGCTCGTAAAATATCCAGGCAAGTTTGGTGGCATCTATAACACTTCCCCCACCAATAGCAATTATAGTTTGTGGCTCCTCATTTATCAGAACCTTTGCTAGATTTTCGATATCTCTCTCTGTCGGTTCACCCGTGAAAGATGTGCGAGTGAATATGTGAACTGGATAATCCATATTCGCAAAATCCTTAACACTCTCCCATGTATTTTTCCCAGTGATTATGATCGCCCTGCCATCCACATAGCGCTGGAGTTTTTCTATGGATCCACGCCCAAATTCTATATTTCTTGGAGTGTAGAACTGCATAGGTGGGTATAGGAAATGAAATTTAAATTTTTATTCTTCCTTTTCTTCGTTTACAGTGGTATCTGAAACTTCGTTCTCATCGGGTTCGCTGATTTTTACACTCTCTTCACTCTCTGTTTTATCTGGCACATTATCTGTCTCCTTATGCTCTCCCGTATTTTCGATCATCTCTTTCTTTTCGCTCTCAGTCTCCTTTTCATCCTTCACTTTCTCAGATTCCTGCTCAGTTTCAGGCTGCTGGGTTTCACCTTTCTTTTCTTCCTGCCCTCTGGCTTTTTCCGCGTTTGCCGGTTTAACTGTTTCTTTTTTAGGCTCACTCTTTTTCACGGGAGTTGTTTTTGCCTTTTTCAATGGTTTGGAAGACGCAGGCACACGCTTGCGCTGTGGTACAGGCTTAGGCTCGGGCTGATCCTGTATGCCCATGTAAATCATGATCCCCGCTATGAGGAGAGCTATGAACAGCACCATAGAAAACGCCAGTCCGAATGAGGATACTATGCACATCGCTCCGCCTATTTTCCTTTTGTTACCAAGATATGCACCTATTACCGCCAGCGTACCAAAGATGAGGAATATTATGGCTATAACGAGTATAATCTCAGGCGATGTTAACATTCCCGTTCCTAAAAATAATGAAGCCATTATACCCGTGAATGAAGCATAGTACAGCGTGAACAGAAATACCATCCATACCGGATAATTGGTGCCGTTTTCCGCAGAAGGAAGCGTTATCGCCCCTGTCAAACCTAAATAGAGAATCAGCAGCATCACACCGAGCGCAATGGCAATACCTCCGCTTATATACCCTATAAGAACTCCTGCCCTATGGGGTATAAAATATCTGTTTTTTCTCTCATTTGCCATTCAATCACCCTATTAAACGAAAACATATAACACCCATATATAATTTTTGATATTATGGCGCATAATTACTCTAACCCCTGGAATATCTTAAAATACCTTCACGCAATATATTTTTAACATGGAATACAGAAAGCTCGCAGAGGTATATCAAAAAATAGAGAGCACGACAAAAAGGCTCGAGATGACGGATTATCTCGTTGCTCTGTTCTCATCAACATCTAAAGATGTTATCGATAAAGTTGTTTATCTAACTCAGGGTAAAATATATCCAGATTATATGGGCATAGAGCTCGGATTGGCTGAAAAACTGGCTCTCAAAGCCATCACACGGGCCACAGGTATAGGTGAAAAAGAGCTTCAGACGATGCTGCAAAAGCATGGTGATATGGGTATCGTGGCAGAGGAGGCAATAAAAAAGAAAAGACAGCTCACACTCTTTTCCTTCGAGTCGGAGGAGCGATTATCTGTGGAAAAGGTCTACGATAATTTTGTGAAAATTGCCAGAGCTAGTGGAGAGGGCAGTCAAGATAAAAAAATCAATTTACTTGCAGAGTTGCTCAATATTGCTGAGCCTCTGGAGGCCAGATACATACTCAGAACAGTCGTTGGGAAACTCAGGCTCGGTATAGCGGATATGACACTTTTAGATGCCCTGAGCATCGCATTTGGAGGCAGTAAAGAGCTAAGGGAGTTCGTTGAACGCGCTTACAATATCCATCCAGATCTTGGCTACATAGCCAAAGTGCTCGCAGATAAGGGCATAGCCGGCGTCAAGAAAATAAAAATTCAGCTTGGCATTCCAGTTCGCGCCATGCTCGCCGAACGGTTGCCGTCTCTTGAAGAGATCCTGAATAAAATGGGCGGAAAAGCAGCGTTTGAGTACAAATACGATGGCCTCAGAATACAGGCTCACATTAAAAACGACAAAGTGTGGCTTTACTCCAGGAGATTGGAGAATCTCACCGAGCAGTTTCCGGATGTGGTTGCGGCTATTAAGGAAGCGTTCAAAGGAAACGAAGCGATTTTCGACGGAGAAGCGGTTCCCGTGGATATCAACACAGGAGAGTTGCTTCCGTTTCAGGTTGTATCTCACAGACGCGGTCGAAAATACGGAATTGAAAAAGCTGTTGAGGAATATCCTGTGGTTCTGTTTCTGTTTGATATAATATATCTGAACGGTGAGGATTTGACCCGTGTGCCATATATGGAACGCAGGGAGATTCTGGAGAAGAATGTGGAAGAGACCGATAGAATCAAGTTTGCAACGAGAATAGTCTCTTCGGATATTGCAGAAATCAAAGAATTTTTCAACAAAGCGATCGAGGACGGCTGTGAAGGGCTCGTTGCAAAAAATACGGGACCTGAAAGCATATACCGTGCGGGCGCAAGGGAGTTTCTGTGGATAAAATACAAGAGAGATTACCGTGCGGAAATGGCGGACACTATTGATCTGGTCGTGGTGGGCGCGTTCGCGGGAAAAGGCCGGCGTAAAGGTACATACGGCGCACTGCTGATGGCTGCATACAATCCCAAGAAAGATAGATTCGAAACCGTCTGCAAACTTGGTAGTGGCTTTACGGATGAGCAGCTTGCTAATCTACCGCGCATTTTCGAAGAATACAAGATTGACAAATGTCATCCGCGCGTGTGGAGCGAAATAGAGGCAGATTACTGGTTCATACCACGCATCGTTTTGGAGGTTATAGGCGCGGAAATAACACTGAGTCCCACACACACATGTGCGCGCGATGTGATTGAAAAGGGCGCCGGGCTGGCGATAAGATTCCCGAGATTCACAGGTAGGTGGCGCGATGATAAATGGCCAGAAGAAGCAACAACAACGGAGGAACTTGTGGAAATGTACCGCAACCAGATAAAAAAGGTTGAAAAGTGAGTATTCACCACTTCAATTCAACACCACCAATATTTTTAAGCGCTTCGCACAGCAGTTTTATTGTATTGCGCACATCTTTATCTGCCACCATCTCCACATTAGAGTGCATGTACCTCTCCGGTATGGAGATAACAGTGGTGGCCACACCATCGCGAGCAAGCTGTATTATATCCGCATCAGTCCCTGACCAAGATGGATTCGCTTCTAGCTGATAGGGTATCTTTTTCGTTTCAGCGGCTTTTATGAAATGACGAGATACTGCGGGATGGGAAACAGCACCAACACTAATCACAGGTCCTTTGCCAAGTTCCACGGATACATCGTCCTTGCTCACACCCGGCATAACCGCATGCGTGACATCCACCGCAATACCGATATCCGGATATATCCCGTAGCTTGAAGTGCGCGCACCTTTTAGCCCAATTTCTTCCTGCACTGTTGCGGTAAAATAGAGTGTTGCATCGCTTTCAACTTTTTCAAGAACTTTCAGAAGTATGTAAACTCCAATTCTGTCATCTAAAGAATTGGCCACGATTTTACCATGAAGTTTCTGATAGGTTGGCACAAAAGTGCCTACATCGCCTATGGATACCAATTTTTCAGCTTTTTTCTTTGAATCCACTCCGATATCTACCTGCAGATCCTTGATATCTTTTTTCTTCTCCTCTTTTCCAAGATGCGGTGGCTTCTCACCTATAACGCCGTAGATATAACCCTTTTTGGTTTTTATTCTAACCATAGAGGATCTGAGCGTTATTGAATTCACTCCGCCAATCGGTGCAATCTTGAGATAACCGTCTTCGGTTATGCTCCGAACCATGAAGCCTATCTGATCCATGTGCGCGGCAAGCATTACTTTTCTTTCACCGCCTTTTTTCACGCCTATAACATTTCCAAGTCTGTCAATATGCACCTCATCCGCGTATTTTTTCATATGATTCACAACGATCTCTCTTATTTCGTACTCCATACCGGGCACGCCGAAAGCTGTTACAATATCTTTCAGATTCATAAACGGGTTAATGATTCGATAATATATTAAAACAGTGGCTCAGGAAATTTGAAAAATACGGAGTATGCACCAGATAAAGAAAAGATTAAATAACTCTGGGATTTAATCTCCCAGTATGTTTGAAATAACAGTGAAGATAATAAACCCTATGACTGATGAAAATGATCTTGATACGGTTCTTCTCAATTTTCTGGTGGCAATAGGTTACATGCCCCGCGTTGACCCGCAGAGAGATTTTAACTCTGCAATAAAATCCGTTCCATACAGACTTTTTAAAGAGTGTTTCCTTATGCATAGAGATAGAGAGTGGACCGTGGATGAGCTTGTTGCATACCTTGGCACCACCAGACCTACCCTTTACAGGCACCTGAACAAGCTAAAATCGATGGATATGCTTGATGAGATCCAGCACGGTATGACAAAAAAATACCAGATCAGATACGGAGACATAGCGAGAGCGTGGAGTTTCGTTGAAGCGAATGTGAAATTTGCTATGGATCGGTACAGAGAAACGGTAAATCATATCTCCAAACTCGTGAGAGGTGAATGAGTATGAAAACCCTCACCCCCGGTTCAAAATGTGTGATATACGCTGTTAGCAGCAACGAAGACATACACCGCACAAGCGGTATATTTCAGGGATATGTACCCCTTGGGGAAGACACATCTCTGTGCATAGAGCTCGATGAGAGTCATGGAGATATGAAGGGAAAACTTCGTCTTATACCGATAAGCAGCATAGCAGCGGTGGATATAATTGAACTTGCCGACGATCAGGAGGAAGAGAAGGAAGAGGAAAAAATCTACTACAGCTGAATTACGCGGATATCCTCGTATATGGGTCCTTTCGGCGTCAGTGTGCTTTTTTTGATTTTTATTTCTGTGATCTCTGCTTCGCCAAATAGATGAGTTCTGAAAGACTCAAGTTTAGATATATCTACTCTGCCCTTAACCCGCGCGATGGTCAGATGTGGTACATAACTTTTTTCTTTTTTAAATCCAAGTTTTGAGAGACGGGAATCTATGCATTTCGCCATTTTTATGATGCTATCTCCATTCTCCACGCCAATCCATATAACCCGAACATAATGCTCATTCGGAAAAAACCCTATGTTTTTCAATCGGATCGTAAAAGGCTGTGTTTTGCACTCCTCAACTATCTCCGCGATTTTATCAACCATTGCCTCGTCGATATCGCCCAAAAATTTCAGTGTTATGTGAATGTTCTCTCTCTCCACGAATTTGACCCTCTCCTTTTTCAAACTATCCTGAACGCGCCCGATATCCGGGAAAAAAGGAATGTCCAGAGCGATAAATGCACGCATAGTAGGTTATCTGATTATGAGATAAAAATCTTCTCCACATTCATCTGTAAAGCAGAACCACATCACCCACCACGGCCTGAACATCTCGCGCAACCACCGGGCATTTCACCATCAGCATATAGAATATTCCCCTGAACTCGCTCAATCCTTCATAATTTCCCTGACCCTTGGATATAACCACATCATGCTCCTCGATCCATTTTTTTACTTCTGGTGAGTTCCTTTCCACGCCCACTTCGCCGTTGGTTATGAATCTGAACTCATCCACCACATTCTCAAGACCCACATATTTAGCGTCCTCTATTGTGGCGTCGTTTATTATCGGTCCAGCCTTTACAACGAAGGTTATACGATAATTCTTTATGCACCGTATTGTCTCTATTAAAAGCCTGTCAAAAACAATCTCCCCAGCATTATCTGCAAAGTATAGTATAGAGCTCGCAGTCTTCAATTTTGAAACAAAGAGGGGATAGTCATTATATCTGAGTTTCTGTGTCAGAACCCTGTTTATGGTGTCTTCAAGGTCAAAACTCTCTAACGCGCCGAAATCTATGATATTTCCAGCAATCGCCAGTTTAACAGCGGTATAAAGTGGATCTTCACTATTATCCACAATCTTCTTAAGTTTTGGATACAACGAAAGCGCAATATCGTTGCTTTCCTTTTTTATGCGTGCATACGGATCCCCTCTCGCGTACTTTCTCACAACACGATGCGCAACATGAGCGAGCTCTGGTGGTGTTTTTCGCCAGTTCTCATTGAGAAGCGCATGCATAACCTCACGAAGCATGGTTTCTTTTGTACCATCATCAATATTCGAAAGTTTTGCCGCTCTCAGCGCCTGACGGAGAAAGCAGGGTATGCATTCCAAATTCGCCTTCATGGATTTGGGAAATAATGTTCAACATTAAAAAGGTAATTTTCCCGGCAGGGTAAGATTTAAGGTTTATGCAGACATACCCCCATACATGTACGAAGTGAGATTCCACGGTAGGGGCGGTCAGGGTGCGGTCACGGCCGCCAACATTTTAGCGATTGCAGCGGTGAAACAGGGCTACCACGCACAGGCATTCCCATACTTTGGCGTGGAGCGCAGAGGCGCTCCCGTTCAGGCATTCACCCGAATTGACGAGAGAAAGATAGACATAAGAATGAATGTTTACAATCCCGACGCAATCGTTGTTCTTGATCCTACGCTTATGGATGTTGTGGATGTTACACAGGGTCTCAAAGAAGGAGGAATCATAGTTATCAATACCGCAAAAAAACCCGAAGATTTTAATTTAAGTGAATATCGCGTAGCCACTGTAAACGCCACTGAAATAGCGCTGAAACACAGGCTCGGCTCTCAGGCAGCGCCCATCGTGAATACGGCTATTCTGGGTGCGTATTCTAAGGCGGTTGGAAATGTTGGAATAGAATATGTTGTTGAGGCAATAAAAGAAAATGCCCCCGCTAAAAGAGAAGAAAACGCAAACGCTGCGCGGGAGGCTTATGAAAATACCATACTGGGGTGGTAAAAAATGGATATGATAACAAGAGGTGCAATTATTCCTGATGCAGGGAATTCGGTGGAGAACAAAACAGGTTCGTGGAGGGTTTTCAAGCCCATAATTCATTACGAAAAATGCATAAGATGCTTTATCTGCTGGCAGTACTGCCCAGAACCCGCAATTTATAAAAAAGATGGTAGCGAGTATCCGGCGAAAAATGATGCAATTAAGAAAAGGATCACAGAGGTGCCCGTTATTGATTATGACTACTGCAAGGGTTGTGGGATCTGTTATGAAGAATGTCCTGTTAATGCCATAGAATTTGTGAAGGAGGAGAAGTAAAATGCCGAAGGTAATGCTTAAAGGAAATGAATCGATAGCGTATGCATTCAAACTGGCGCGGGTGCAGGTTATTCCAGCGTATCCAATAACGCCATCCACCCTTGTTCCCGAAAAGGTCAGCGAATTAATTGCAAAGGGAGAGATGAAAGCGGAATTCGTTCCTGTTGAGAGTGAGCACAGCGCCATGAGCGCAGCAGTTGGTGCAAGTGCAAAGGGTGTTCGAGTTGGCACTGCAACTGCCTCGCAGGGTCTGGAACTTATGCATGAGATACTCTATATTGCGAGCGGTATGCGCTTGCCCATAGTTATGGGCATAGGTAATCGCGCACTCAGCGCTCCGATAAATATCTGGTGCGACCATCAGGATATGATTGGTGCAAGGGACACAGGATGGTTACAGTTCTTTGCAGAGAGCAATCAGGAGGCCCTTGATTTGGCGATTATGGCGTTCAAAATTGCGGAGGATGAGCGCGTTTTGCTTCCTGCTATGGTGGGACTGGATGCCTTCGTGCTGACGCACACCGTTGAGCCCGTGGATATGCCAGAGCAGGAAGAGGTTGATGAGTTCCTCGGAGAATACAAACCGAGGTATCACACCCTTGATCCACAAAACCCTGCCACACTGGGCTCTTTCGCCTTTCCAGATCATTACATGGAATTCAAATATGCGCAGTGGGTTGCTATGGAACGCGCATCGGAGGTCATTGACGAAGTATTCGAAAAATTCCACAAAAAATTCGGTAGAAAATACGCCAAGGTCAATCCTGAATTCGTGGAAGATGCCGACATAGTAATAGTCACGATGGGTTCTATGAGCGGCACAGCCCGCGAATTTGTCAAGAAATTGCGCAGTGAAGGTAAAAAAGTTGGTCTTGTGAAGATCACTGTTTTCAGACCGTTTCCGAAGAAAGAGATTAAAGCCGCACTCAAAAACGCCAAAGTCGTTGCAGTCATCGACAGAAACATATCTTTCGGATTCGGCGGTGCGGTTTATTCGGAGATCGCATCGGTGTTCGCCAACG
>WAOZ01000101.1 GCA_015520975.1 DHVE2 group archaeon
AACAGAGGTTATCATTGATAAAAACATTATGAAAGAGTTTATAAAGAAAACGGCTACAATGGAAGTCAAAACAGTAATCGGTATTACAGTTATGCTTTTGTTTTTGTGGAAATTCATATCTTACGCCAAATCAATCTCTGGAGAAGGCTCACCTGCGAGTTGGATCAATTATGCGCTTCTTTTGATAGCATTTTTGCCCCTTATATCTCCACCCCTGTTCAATAATGCTATAAAAAAGAGTAAAAATATAAAGGATCTTCTTAAAAAAACTGGACAAGGAGAGTGGTTTATTGCAATAGGTATAATAAATATAATTTTAGTGGGATTTGCGAATGCTTCTTCATATATTGTGATATTATCGCTGGGAACATCACTCCTTTCAATGATATTTGTATATAGATACCGAACTACTACGATGCTCCAGAAAATAGACACTTTTAATGATGAAGATATGAAAATAGATAAAACAGTATATCAGTATATCCAATCATATTTATATAAAAATAAAAAAACAGATACGGGAATATTTAAAGATTCAGGATATGATATTGATGAATCTGCCTCTGAGGAATATCAGAAAAAACAATTTTGGGAGTTTAAAAACGAAGAAGGACGAGGTGAATTGCTGGCTATAGAGCCTGAAGAATATCGTTCAAGAAGAGAGCGAAGTTTGAAAAAAATTATACTCTCTATATGGTTGTTTGCAATTATTGTGCCAGTTGTTATGTTTTTCATTCTTTGTTATCCCAAAATATACGATGCAATATTATTTGCATTATTTTACAGCATATTCTGTTTTATTGCCATATATTCTATTTATAAGATGTATAATAATCGTTTAGCACCTATTAAAATATATGAAAATGGCATTGAAATGCAAAATGGATTTGGAATAACCGCATTTTTCCATTACCGTGGTTTTTCAGGAAGTGTTATACGCAGAGGAAATAAAATACTCTTGAGAATGGTACGAAAAATCGGAATGATTCCTAGAGGTGTGGTTTTGGTACAATTATGGCCGGAAGTTGAAGATATTCTTCCCCAAATACTCCAAAAAATGGATGGAGAAGGTATTTATGCAAAAATTGACATAGTGGATGAGGATAAATACAATGATGTTTATTCGAAAATATTTTTGTATGTATTTTTGGGTCTGACATTATTTGTGCTGTTTTCCGTAATACCAGTTATAGACCTTGGGTTAGGGTTTATTCTGGCATCCATTTTATCAGCACTTGTATTTTCTAACAGTGCAAGTATAAGCATCCGGGTGCCTATGAGAGTGTATGGAAAGAAACCTGAAATAAAGAGATCCTATGTTATTCTGGCTGTAGCAGTGATATTTTCACTGCTTGTTGCTGGGTATATGTTCCCATTCAATATCGTATCTACATATCATTCTCATAATGATATTCCTTCATCAGGTCTTGATATAATATCTGCGAATATAACTGAAGAAATTATAGAAGTGAATAAATCGATAGGTTTTACTGGTAATATATTGCTTAAGAATGTTATACTGAATGTAAGTGAACCTAATGTGGGAATATATATTTTAAATGGGAGCAATGTGGTAATGGAGAATGTGAAAATACAGGGTAATGAATGGAGTTTCGAATCCTACGGTATTCTTATAGCGCGCAATTCTACTTTTATTAACATTTGGGGAGATAAGAACATACTAAATCAGCAAGGTGGAATGGAAATTTATAATGATGCAAAGTTTTTCAATTGCACATTTTTAAATGCCACAACCAATGCGATAATGGTTTATGAGACCCATTTATATATAGAAAATTCCAAAATATTGAATACCGGAGACGAAGGTGTTGAAGGGACCTATGCAGATATTACTGTTGAGAATACTCAGTTTATCAATACCACATGGGCAATAACCACATTTAATTCAAAATTGAGCGTTAACGGATGCGCGTTTATAAACTGCACTCATGGAATAACACTATCCGACTCATCAACAGGAATCATAGGAAATTCAAAATTTGAAAATTGCTACATAGCAATGGAAATAAGCTATGCAAGTACAGTGCAAACTAGTAATACACACTTCTCAAATGTGAACACAATTCTTTTAGACAAATCTCGGAGTCTCAATGCAGCCTGTCTAACTCTTGCAACTCCAATGGTTATGGTATTTGTTGCCACAGGATATTTGCGGTTGAAAAGAGGATATAAAAATTTAGAACTGTGATTGCAATGATTTCGGTGCTATAAGTGGAGATTGCCCTTGAGAGGACTTTCGAGTATGCTGTATTAGATTTTTGAAATTTTTTGCAATGAATAATAAATTGTATATGACGCTTGTCAAAATAAAGGAAATTAGAGAAAGTAATAATAGCCAGGATCATTAAAAAATTTATAAATATATACTTTGTCAAAGTCAAAATGAAATGTTTTGATGTAAAAAGCGTTCTTTGTAAAGGATTCAGAGGCGATAAATTAATATATGCGTTGATAAATGCACTTTTTAGGTGATTATAAGTGGATGATGAAGGTCCAGAGGTAATTAGGGTACCGTTACCGGATAAAAACAAAGGTGAGATGTTTGCTATAGTGGATAAAATACTTGGCGGCTCAAGAATGATAGTTATGTGCGCCGATGGTAAATCCCGAATGGCACGGATTCCCGGTAAAATAAAAAGGAGAATGTGGATTAAGGAGGGCGACCTCGTTATAATAAGACCATGGGAGTTTCAGGATGAAAAGGCCGATGTGATATACAGATACACCCGAACTCAGGCGGGTTATTTAAGCAGAAATCATCTCCTGCCTGAGATTTTGGACGTGTTTGGAAAATGAGCAGAGATATAGATGAGTATCTCTATGAAAAAATCGTGCCTTATCGAGAGGAGAGAAGAGAGAAATGTATGGAAGACAGGAAAACATATGATGGCGTTTTTGATAAAAGAACTCTTCTTGCATTTTACAAACTTTTAAAGAGGGGTACGATAGAAATTGTCGAATTTCCGATTTCCACGGGTAAGGAAGGTGATGTTTTCAGAGGTATCGGCAAAAACGGATATATCGCGATAAAGGTATACAGGATGAGCACTGCCAACTATAGGGGATTATCCAGATTTATAGACGGTGATGACAGGTTTGCCCATATTCACAAAACAAAGGATACAATAATATTGGTCTGGGCCAGAAAGGAGTATAGAAATCTTGAAGATTATGTTCGTGCGGGGGTGAGGGTTCCGGCACCAATTGATAGATGGAAAAACATCATAGTTATGGAATATATTGGAGACGAAACGCGTCCCGCACCGCTTTTGAAAACTGTAATGGAAAACCTTAAAAAAGATATTGTATACGATATAATCGAGGAAATGAGAAAAATGTACAAAGCTAAGCTGATACATGGCGATTTGAGTGAATACAACATCCTCGTATGGGATAATTTACCATGGATAATCGATGTTGGACAGGCAGTGCCTTTAACACATCCGCTCGCCTATAAATTACTGGCACGCGATATAAAAAATATGTGTCGTGTTTTCAAAAAGCTTGGGGTTGAAATGACGCCTAAAGATCTTGCATCTGAGATAGGGGTGATATGATATGATTTATCTGAAGATACCCAAATCCCGGGTCGGTGTCCTCATCGGCAAAAAAGGTGAAGTGAAAAAGAGAGTTGAAAAAACCGCAGGTGTGAAACTTAACATAGATTCAAAGGAAGGAGAAGTGATTATTGATGATACGGGAAGCGATCCTTTTATGGCGCTGAAGGCCCGAGATTTCGTGCGTGCGGTAGGTAAAGGATTCTCCCCAGAACGAGCTTGGCGCATATTTAATGAGGATGTGTATTTTGAGGAAATAGATATAAAAGAATTTGTGGGTAAAAGAGAAAACAGAATCCGAGTGCTGCGCGGTAGAATAATAGGCAAGGAGGGTAAAACAAGGCGCATAATAGAAGAGCTCAGTGGTGCGTTCATTTCCGTATCAGGTTATACAGTTGCTATAATAGGTGATTACTATCAAATGGAGACCGCAAAACGGGCTGTGGAGATGCTTCTTCGAGGAAGTAAGCATGCGACGATATATCAGTTCTTGGAGAAAAAAAGAAGGGAGATGAAATATGCTGCGCTGGACTATTACTATATTCAGTGATGAGATATGGATATAGATTTTGTATCTCTGCTTCTCCTTATTCTTCTTGGCAGGACACTGGGTCTGGCATTTGCACGGTATAAATTTCAAAGCCTTATTGGTGAGATACTTGCCGGGGTTATTTTAAGTCCTCTGATATTTGGGCTTGTACCCAATGATACCTTGAAACTGTTCAGTCAGTTTGGTATCATAATGCTCATGCTTCTTTCTGGATTGCTCACCGATTTCAAATCTTTCAGTGAAAACAAGTTATCGAGTATAGTGGTTGGCGTTTTGGGAGTGGTGTTTTCAATAATATTTTTGTTTTTCACACTCCGATTTTTTGGTGTGAGTTTAGAAGCGTCTCTTTTTCTCAGCGTGATTCTTTCAAATACCGCCGTGGAGGTATGCGCCAATTTGCTTATGAAAAGTGAGAACGCAAGTAAGGATATACATGCAGTGATAATGGGGGCGAGTTTTGTTGACGATATAGTTGCAGTATTTCTCATAGGTGTTGTGGGCTCAATAACGCTTAACGGCGAACTGAAATTAGATATCCTTGCGTATTTATCCGTTAAGGTTGTTGCGTTTATACTTATCTCTCTCCTTGTTATTCCCTATTTATTCGAGAAATTTTCGGTGGTAGACAAACTCATAGGCTCTGGACCTAGACGGGAAAAGGTTCTGTTGTCATTCACTATACTTTTTGCTATATTTATGGGATTGATAGCTCAGTATGCAGGGTTGCAGACCGTGATAGGCGCGTACATCGCAGGATTGATAATCGGCAGATGGGGCTCGAAGGTCGGACCGCTTCTCAAAAGAAGAATTGCGTATGAGGAACTTGTGGATGACATAGATCCTTTTCTACATGCGCTTTTCACACCACTGTTCTTCGGCTATGTGGGTCTTAAGCTTGGATCCGTGATATCACAGTTTGGTATAGATTACTGGGCAATGTTTCTTGTGTTAGCTCTAACTGCTGCAGCCATGCTTGGAAAGCTTATGGGGTGTGGATTTGGTGCGCGTATCACAGGCTTTGATGCGAAATCATCTTACTTTGTGGGCATTGCGATGGGTGGTCGTGGAGCACTGGAACTTGTGCTTCTTACAATAGTTTATGACAGAGGAATAATAAGCGGTACTCTCTTTGCCTCAGTGGTTATGGTGACACTTTTAACGGTCATCATAACTCCATTAATGTTCTCTCTTTATGAACGCCGTCTCATGGCTTCCCCCTAGAAACTCCAAAATGCAACGCAGAGGCTATTATATGTGCATATCTCAGTGGTTCCGGCATGGCACCGCGAAGCGTGAAATTGCTGAGTACTGCCGTGGCATCTCCGATTTTCATCCCAACGATATGCACATATATTCTATGACCGTTTATATGGACCTCTTTTAGAGGCACCTCTTTCAGAATTTCAAAACGTTTTTCCCAGTCATCAAAATGGTTTTTCAAAGCGTTTTCAATTTTCCCCATATCCGGTTTTTTCCTGACCACTGCGATCACAGGAATACCCGTTTTTTCATAAATTTTCTTTATACTTACAACATTGAAACCTCCGAATGTCAGCCCTTGTGTGAACACCACTCTTATCTGCTTGCCGAATCTTGTGCTGAACATAGAGATTATTTTATCTGTAGCATCCGCTCCATCTATTTCAATATCTTTAAGAATCACTCCTTCAAGGTACGCCGGCGCCCTAACCACAGCACCGACTATCTTAACCATACCTCGTGTATGGGGTATAAAAACTGAATCGTCAACTCCAAGAGCCCTTATACTCTTTTTCATATTATTCCCCTTACAGGAGCGGAAGGCTTCCTGTGACTTTATTGACGATCTCTTCTGGACCAGGGCCGATGCCAACACAGGTGACTGTACCCGGAGGCACCTTCGTTAACCCCGCGTCTTTTATTATCGCCGTCGTGAGTCCCAGATTTTTTGCCTTGAAGTCAAGCTCGAATATTTCCCTTAAATTCTTTGCTTTAACAACGACCTTTTTCTGTCCTTCTTTGAGCCACTCCTCAACCCATTTTTTGTTTGATTTTTTCGCTTTCAGAGTGCATTCTACAGCCGCGTGAGCCACCTGCACGGCGAGTTTTCCGCACGATAAATTCAAATCTTCTCTGACCACCACAACAAGCTTATATCTCATCCAGAACACCTTTGAGTTTCTCTATTTCTTCATCTATATCCCCTATATCTTTCAATATTTTCTCTCGCTCCTCTTCGTAAGGCTCTTTATTTCTGTGTCCCTTTATCTTAATAATTTTTTCCAGTTCTTCCAGCCTTTTGATCAATTTCTTCCTTTCTTTAAGAAGATCATTCAAGCGTATCAACCTGTCGTATTTATCCTCTTCCTCGAGACCCAGCAGTTTCCTTATTGTTGGATAGCCACCTCTGTAAAATCCGATCAGGAAAAAGATTAATGTTAAATTTACGAACGCCACCCACAGGTAATTGGGATAAAGAAGGCCGAAAAATCCAAGGACGTATCCGACGAGTATTGAAATCACTACGCTCATCGCCATTCCCAAAGCGATTCTCGCCACATAATCGTATTCTACATCTAGCTCACCTTTTTTTGGAAAGAGCATATTAATGAAGGTATATCCGGGCAGAAAGAAGAGAATCATAATCGCGAGGATTGTTATGAGTATGTCCATTGCTTCAGCAATCAATATAACATATTTTTAACTTTCTATTAATGAAACACTTTTTGAGTTTAAACTTTAAAATCGGTTACCACAGTCCGGGTAAGTTGAATTCCTCAAAAAACATGAAAAAAGAGGAATAAAAACGCAGTAAAAATATACATAGAGGTCATAAGCGAGCACCTTAAAAAGAATGAGCTTGGAAGCAGAAGAGAACGAGCGGGAGAAGATGTAATTGCCCATAACCGGAGAGTATTGTGGGGGGATTTAGAAAGGAGCAATACCTTTTCAAGGGATGGGTTTGGAAAGGGAAACCGTAGGTGTTCCTTCCAGGGGGTTTAGAAAGGGGGGCATTGCCCCTTCTTTGCGAGTATTTCTTTTTCCACTCTGGAGATTTGCTCTTTTCCAATAATCTCCTTCGCAATCCATGACGAGCATTATCACGGATTGAGATGTATGGTTTTCCACCCTTGCTCAGCAC